>JAIBAP010000002.1 GCA_019695115.1 Caldilineales bacterium
AAGTGACTTGGCTGTAGTTGCTGCCATACGTCTATGGCCGACGCTCATTTTGCCACACGCTCAACCATTGTTCAACCAGTTTCCATGCCTACTTTACTTGACCATAAATAAACCAACGGCATCTGATCACTGATGACTGACCACTGACCACTGACCACTGATCGTCCCCCCTCACGCCAGATCCGCATACAACACGGTGCTCAGATAACGCTCGCCGTTGGAGGGGATGATGGTCACGATGCGCTTGCCGGCGTTTTCGGGGCGGCGGGCCACTTGCAGCGTCGCCCACACCGCCGCGCCAGAGGAGATGCCAACCAGAATGCCCTCGCTGGTCCCCACCCGGCGGGCGGTGGCGATGGCATGGTCGTTCGTCACCTGGATGATCTCGTCGATCACGCCGGTGTTGAGCACCGCCGGCACAAAGCCGGCGCCGATGCCCTGGATCTTGTGCGGGCCGGGCTGGCCGCCGCTGAGCACAGGCGAATCAGTCGGCTCGACGGCGATGGCCTTGAACTGGGGCTTGCGGGCCTTGATCACCTCGGCCACGCCGGTGATGGTGCCGCCGGTGCCCACGCCGCTGACCAGGATATCCACCTGGCCGTCGGTGTCGTTCCAGATTTCCTCGGCCGTGGTCAGGCGGTGGATGGCCGGGTTGGCCGGGTTCTCGAACTGTTGGGGGATGAAATAGCGGGGGTCGGCGGCGGCCATCTCCCCGGCTTTGGCGATGGCCCCGCGCATGCCATCGCTGCCGGGCGTCAGCACCAGCTCGGCGCCATAGGCCCGCAGCAGTTTGCGCCGTTCGATGCTCATCGTTTCGGGCATGACAAGGGTGCACTTGTAGCCTTTGGCCGCGGCGATGAAGGCCAGGCCGATGCCGGTGTTGCCGCTGGTGGGTTCCAGGATGATGGTGTCGGGGTTGATCAGCCCGGCGGCTTCGGCGGCCTCGATCATGCTCAGGCCGATGCGGTCTTTGACGCTGCCGGCCGGGTTGTAGAACTCCAGCTTGAGCAGGATTTCGGCCACAGCGCCGGCTTCCTGCGCCAGCCGATTGAGGCGAACCAGGGGCGTGCTGCCCACCAGTTCAGTGATGTTGTTGTAGATGCGTGTCATGGTGTGTGAGTCCGTTTGGAGGGTGAGAGGGGGAGGTACGTGTTCCGTGTTGCGTGTTCCGGGAAGCGTGGGGCTGCTGCCGAACCGCAAGCGTGAGCGAGCCGATGAGCGTGGGGCTGCTGCCGAACCGCAAGCGTGAGCGAGCCGGTGAAGCCTGAAACGTGGGGCTGCTGCCGAACCGCAAGCGTGAGCGAGCCGGTGAAGCCTGAAACGTAGGGCTGCTGCCGAACCGCAAGCGTGAGCGAGCCGGTGAAGCGTGAGGGCTGCTGCCGAACCGCAAGCGTGAGCGAGCCGGTGAGCGTGGGGCTGCTGCCGAACCGCAAGCGTGAGCGAGCCGGTGAAGCCTGAAACGTAGGGCTGCTGCCGAACCGCAAGCGTGAGCGAGCCGGTGAAGCGTGAAACGTGAGGGGTGTGGGCTGGCGGGGACGGGACGAAAAAAGCTCATCGACGGCGGTGGGGCCGTGCGATGAGCTTTGGGATCGGCGTCGGGTGGGATGCGCTCCGCACTGATCGGGCGGAGACGCACCCTGGCTGGCGCTAAGGCGCTAGGGAGACGGGACGAAGGCGGGCTTCAGGGCAAGCCGTCTCATCGCACGCTGGAAGGGGCGAGAGTCGCCAGGCCGCGACCGGCGCTCTCGCCAACGACAGGAGCAAGTGGGACAGGTGAAGGGGTGGGGCAGAGCGATCATGATCGTGCGATCTCCCTTCGGCGCGGCCGAAGGATGGCGGAAGGGTACGCAAGAAGGCAACGATTGTCAAGCAGGCCAGAGGCGACCGCGCCGCATTCTCAGCCAGGACTCAGGAATGGCACAGCGAACGCACAGTCACCCCATGCTATAATCAAGCAGGCGGATGTCCCGGATCGACCTCCTGCCGCGAGAATGACCATGGCAACAATTTTGATCGCCGACGATGACCCCAGGCTCCTGAAGATGTTGCAGCGCACGCTATCCTATGAAGGCTTTCGCGTCTTCAGCGCCAGCGATGGCAACGCTGCCCTGGCCGAGATGCATGCTCACCGCCCCGACCTTGTGGTGCTCGACTGGCTAATGCCGGGGCTCGATGGCCTTGGCGTGCTGGAACGAATGCGCGCGACCGGCGACAAGACCCTGGTGCTGATGCTGACGGCGCGCGATGCCGTCGAGAATCGGGTCGAGGGTCTGGAAAGCGGCGCCGACGACTATTTGATCAAACCGTTTGCGCCGGCTGAACTGCTGGCGCGCGTCCACGCCCTTCTGCGCCGGCCGGCAGTACAGGAGAGGGATTCAGCCCTGTCCTATGCCAGCCTGCGCCTCGACCCTTTGACACGTGAGACCTGGCGCGGCGAGCGTTCCTTCAATCTCACCAGCAAGGAATACGATCTCCTCCACTATCTGCTACGCCATCCGCGCCAGGTGTTGCACCGCGAGCAGATCTTGCAGGATGTCTGGGGCTATGACTTCGGCGGCGACGACAATGTGCTAGAGGTCTATATCGGCTACCTGCGCAAGAAGATCGAAGCCGGGGGTGAACCGCGCCTGATTCAGACGGTGCGCGGGGTGGGCTACGTGCTGCGTGAAGATGCATGAGACCGATCATGTCGATTCGTTTGCGGCTGACCCTGCTCTATAGCGCGATCCTGGCTGTCACCGTGATCGCATTCAGCAGCATCCTCTATGCCGCTCAAACGCAGGCAACCTATGAGGGCATCAAGACCACCCTGATTCGTCAGGCGGCTTTCTTCCCCGACAAGGGTAGGCCAGGACCGCCCGACGGCGAGCCGCGCAGCGATCAGGTGGAGCCGCCTCCCGTCGATCCACAAACCATCGTCCTGCCCAGCGGCACGCTCCCCGGCCGCTGGACGCAGACCCGAAGTCTGGATGGCGAGGTGATCGGGCAGACCCTCGACCTCAACGGCGTCACACTTCCGCTCAGCGACAAGGGGCTGCAGGCAGCCAAAAACGGCGGCTGGTTCGAGCAGGCGACAATCCAGGATGAGCCGCTGCTCATCTACAGCCAGCTTGCCAGCGAGTCCGATGGCACGGAGTTGATCGTTCAGGTGGCGTTTCCCATTGCGCAGCCGCAGCAGTACCTGAACAGCCTGCGGCTGGTGTTGATGGCAGGCAGCGCGCTGGCCATTGCGGTGGCGTTCGCTTTGGGGTGGATGCTGGCCGGCGCCGCGCTCCGCCCCATCCATCGCCTCACCCAGACGGCGCAGACCATCGGCGCCGAGCGCGATTTTGGCCGCCGGGTCGAGCACCAGGGGCCGGCCGATGAGGTGGGCCAGCTTGCGCTCACCTTCAACGATATGTTAGCGGAGTTAGAGTCCAGCTACCGCCAGCTTGAACAGGCGCTGCAATCGCAGCGGCGCTTTGTCGCCGACGCCTCGCACGAGCTGCGCACACCTTTGACCACGGTGCGCGGCAATATCGAGCTGTTGCAGCGACACCCACCCATCGCCGCCGACGAACGCGCCGAGATCATGGCAGACACAACGGAAGAGGTGGATCGGCTGATCCGGCTGGTCAGCCAGCTGCTGATGCTGGCTCGCGCTGATGCCGGACAGGTGCTGCGTTCTGAGCCTATCCCCGTGCAGGCGCTCATCGATGATGTGTGCCGCCAGGCAAGGCGCCTGAGCAGCCAGAACGAACTCCACTGCAAAGTGCAGACGCCGCTGCAAAGCGCCGGCGACTTTGCCGTTCAAGGCGACCGCGATGCGCTCAAGCAGGTGCTGCTCATTCTGGTGGACAACGCCCTGGTGCATACGCCAGCCGGAACATCCGTGACCTTGACGGCTGTGGCGAATGACTCTCGGGTTGTGTTCCAGGTAGCCGATACCGGCCCTGGCATTGCCCCAGACGCCATCCCGCATATTTTCGAGCGTTTCTATCGCGGGCAGGTCTCGCGCACGGGGCGCAACACCGGCCTGGGGCTGGCCATTGCCAAAGAACTCGTTGACGGGCAGGGAGGCGCCATAACGGTGCAGAGCCAACTGGGTCTGGGCACGGTCTTCACTCTGACTTTGCCGCTGGCAGCCGGTTCTTTTGTTTGACGAGGGGTGCACCCCTCCCGATAAGCGTTTTGGCGATGCGCTTACTGCCTGACAGGGTTCGGATGATGGGGCGCTTGCCCTGGCAGCCCTGAACGCCATGCTCAGCCTGACGGACGCGATCAGTGTGCTGGACACGCTCTCGCTGCTTATCAACAGCGCCTTGATCGTGCTGCTGATCGCCAATATACACTGGCAGCATTTTGCAATATCGTAGTCTCGCCAGATAGCTTAGTCCTTCGGCCGGGGCGACGATGAGTGACCAACGACGAAGTGCATCTGGCTCCGGACGCGCACGATGGGCGATGTCCGAAGACATCGCCCATCGGTTCATGTTCGCGACAAGGGCTCCTTACCTATTCGTAGCGCAGGGCTTCGATTGGGTTCAGTCCGGCGGCGCGGTTGGCAGGGTAGAGGCCAAAGAAGACGCCGATGCCCAGCGATACGGCTACGGCCAGCAGGATGCTCTGACCTGTGACCAGCGCCTTGCTGGCGCCCAGGAGCGGGGCAATCACTTGCGCCCCGCCCACGCCCAGGATGACGCCAACCAGCCCACCCAGGAGGCTGATGACGACCGCTTCGATCAGAAACTGAACGAGGATGTCGCCTCGCCTGGCGCCCATGGCCTTGCGCAGCCCCACCTCGCGCGTACGCTCGGTCACGCTCACCAGCATGATGTTCATGATGCCGATGCCGCCGACCAGCAGGGAGATGGCAGCGATGCTCCCCAACAGCGTCGTGAACGTGCCCGATGTCTCCTCGACGCTGGTCAGCAGATCCGCCTGGTTGCGCACCTGAAAATCATCATCGGCGCCCGCGGCCAGGCCGTGCCGAGCGCGCAGGATGGCGGTAACCTGGGCCTGTGCCATGTCCATCATCTCTGCCGAGCGCACCTGGAGATTGATCGTGCGCACAGTGGTGGTGCCGGCCCCACCCAGCTTGAGTTGGGCCGTGTGCAACGGCATCATGATCACATCGTCCTGGTTATTGGGGCCGTTGCTGCCCTTGGTGGTCAAAACACCGATGACTTCGTAGTTCTGCCGGTTGATGCGGATCGTTTCACCCACTGGGTTGACCGACGCACTGCCGAACAAGTCTTCGACCACCGATGTTCCCAACACCACCACCATGGCCGCCTCGTCATTGTCGGCGGTGGTGATGAAGCGCCCTCGCGAGACCGGCCGGTTGCGGACGGTTGCGTAGGCCGCAGTCACGCCACTGATGCTGCCAGAGATGGTGTTGCCGCCGTAGGTCACAGTGGCGCTGGCGCTGTATTCGGGCGCCACCAGGCTGACCGTATCAGCCAGGGCTGCGATGGCCGCCACATCGGCCATCGTCAGTTCGGACGAGCTCTGCTGCAGACCGCTTTGCGAGAAACCAAAGCTTTGCAGGGCCGAGACCGTCACCAGGTTGACGCCCAGCGACTCGAACTGGCTAAGCACCTGGGCTTGGGCGCCTTTGCCGACTGCCACCAAGGCGATGACCGCCGCTACGCCGATAACGATGCCCAACATGGTTAGAAAGGTCCGCAGCGTGTGAATAGTGAGTGAATTCAAGGCTACGCGTAGGACCATGAGCAGTTTTTTCATGCGAAATCCTCCCTGTTGCAGAGTGCGGACGTATCATCCGCCCAGTTGGCGCGAGACGCTCAAAAGGATGTTGCCGGCGTCGCCTATCCTCTGGTTGCTGTCAGAAGCAGAGGACTCAAGCTGAATGACGACGCTGTCGCCGGCGTCGAGACCCGAGGTGACTTCGGTGTAGGCGCCGTTGCTCAAGCCAACTTCGACGGTCACGGACTGAGGGGTGGCGGAAGGGTCGTCTGAGTCGGACACCAGCACCTGGTACTGGTCGCCGCTGGTCTGTAGGGCGATGGTGGGCACCAGCAGGGCTTCGTTGGCATCGCCCACATGGATCTCGACATTGGCGGTCATCCCGATCAAGAGCGGCAAATCCTCGGCGCCGGTGAGCGAGAGCGGCACCTCATAGACCATGACCCCTCCCTGGAGCGCGCCTTGCAGCGGCACGTCCAGAACCTGGCCGCTAAAAACCTGGTCGGGGAAGGCGTCGAAGGTCATGCTGGCGTTTTGCCCTTTGCTAACCTGGCGGATGGTGGTCTCATCCACCGAAGCGACCACACGTTGGGTCTCCAGATTGGCCAGTTCCAGGATCGTGGTGTTGGCCGAAATCTGGTTGCCGGTGCTGACATACGTTTCCAGGATGACGCCATCGAAGGGGGCAACCATCTGTGCATCTTCCAGGGCTGCCTGGGCTGCGCTTACGGCCAGCCGCTTCTTGTCCACGGCTGCCTGGGCCGCGGCCAGCTTGACCTCGTCGGCGCCTTCGTCCAATGCCTGGCGGGCTTCCTGCGCCGCCTGCACGCTGACTTCGGCCTGTTGAATGGCAAGCTGTGCCTGCATGAGCGCCAGCGCATCGGCGCCGGTCTGCGCCTCGGCCAGCGCTTCTTGTGCCTCGGCCAATACTACCTGCGCCTGCGACATCTGGGCGGATTGAGCCTGGCGCGTCAGCTCGCGCTGCACCTGGACCCGTGCCAAATCGGTTTGAGCAGCAGCCAGGGCTTGTTGGTCTGCTGTCAGTTCGTCGGCTTCTTCGACCGTGGGCACAGTCAGCGCCTGCAGTTGGGCGATGCGCCGCTGGTACCAGTTGACGCTGTACTGCAGGTCGCGCTCACTCTTGGCCAGCGAATCGCGGTCAGCAAATTTGTCCTGGAGGGTCAGCAGGGCCAGGCTGTCTTCTGCCTCCAGGACGGCATTCTGAAGGCTGGTAAGGTCAGGGTCGTTCAAGTCGGATAGATCGGCCTGGGCCTGGGCCAACGTCGCCTGGGCTTTGGCCAGGGCCATATCGGCCTGGGCGATCTCCAGGGCTGTGGCGGCGGCCTGCAGGTCGGCCAGGCTCTCTTCGGCGGCTTGCAGATCGCTTTCGGCCTGGTCGAGGGCCTGTTGGGAGGGGGCGGGGTCGATCGTGGCCAGAACCTGGCCCTGAGTGACGGTGTTGCCTGCCTGGACGGCCAGCGTGAGCAATTCCGTGCTGCCGTCGATCGACTCGAAGGCCAGACCGCTGCTCTGCTCGGCCTCCAACTGGCCGACGACGCTTAAGGTCGAACTCAGGTTGCCGGTTTGAACCTGAGCGATCTGGGTATAGGTTGTTTCCTCGTCCGCGGGGGCCGTGCTGGCCGAGGCGCGGTCTCGATAGTGGAGGAAACCGGCGCCGATGCCGAGGATGAGCAGGGCAGCGAGCAGGATGCGTGGGATGCGTTTCATCGGAGGGGTTCTCCTGGCGACCGGGGTCGCATGGCTGGGAAGGGGGATGATGTCTGGTAGGAAAGGATGGGATGGGGCAGAACGAATGCGCTTAACGGCTGGGAGGCGCGCCGCCGCCAGATGGGGGCGCCGGCGGTGCGCCGCCATCCAGACTGCCCGGCCCGCCCATCATGGGCATTTCGGCCTCGGCCTCGGTGGTAGTGATTTCCACCAGCACCTGGTCGCCGGCTTCGAGGCCACTCAGGATCTGGGTGAAGGCGCCGTCGCTCAGGCCGATTTCCACGGTCACGGCTTCGGGTTCGCCGTCAGGGTCGGCGGCGTTGGGCGCCAGCACCTGGTACCGGCCGTTGCTCTGCTGCAGGGCTACGGTGGGGACCAGCAGGGTTTCGCCAACCTGGCCGACCTGGATTTCCACATTGGCAGTCATACCCACCAACAGCGTCAGATCTTCGGCGCCGGAGAGCGAGACGGGCACATCGTAGACCATCACGCCGCCCTGAAGCGTGCCTTGCAGCGGTGTCGACAGCACTGCGCCGCCAAAGCTCTGACCGGGGAAGGCGTCGAAGGTGATGATGGCGGCTTGGCCGGCGCTGACCTGGCGAATCGTGGTTTCATCGACCGAGGCCAGGACTTGGAGTGTGTCGAGATCGGCCAGCTCAAGGATGGTCGTGTTGGCCGACACCTGGTCGCCGGCGCTGACGTAGGTCTCCAGGATGACGCCGGCAAACGGGGCCGTCAGTTGGGCGCCGGTCAGGGCCGCCTCGGCCTCGCTCACGGCCAGACGCTTCTTGTCGGCATCGGCCTGGGCGGCAGCCAGTTCGGAGGCGCTGGCGCCCTCATCGAGCGCCTGCCGTTTCTCCTGGGCGGCCTGGAGCTCGACTTCGGCCTCATGGACGGCCAGCTGCGCCTGCGCCAGGGTCAAGGCGTCGCCGCCTGCTTGGGCGTTGGCGAGCGCCTCCTGGGCGTCTACCAGATTGGCCTGGGCCTTGCGCAGGGACATCTGTGCCTGCAAGGCGCCTGCCTGCTGATTGAGCTCGTACGAGATGCGCGCATCCTGGGCATCCATCATTTTGTCGTATGCCAGTTCCAGGCGGTCCTGATAGTAGTCATCCGAGTAGGTTTCGTTGGCGAGCCGGGTGTAGTCGGCGGTTGGCGCTGCTTCAGCCGTGACAAGTCTGGCCAGCTCTTCCTTGCTGCTCTGGTCTTGCTCCTGCGCCAGGGCATTGGCCTGGGCTGTGGCCAGTGCGCTTTGGGCACTGGCGACGGCCGCTTGCAGGCTGGGGATGTCGGGGTTGACCAAGTCATCGAGGTCAGATTGGGCCTTCTGTAGTTCGACCTGGGCTTTGGCCACGGCTACATCGGCCTGAGCGATCTCTAGCGCCGTGGCCGGGGTTTGCAGGTCGCTCAGCGTGTCCTCCGCCGTTTGCAAGTCGCTCTTGGCCTGGTCGAGCGCCTGTTGGTAGGGGGCGGGATCGATGGTCGCCAGGGTTTGTCCGGCGGTCACGACAGCACCAGCCTGGACAGACAGGCTCTCGATCGCACTCGCGCCGTTCATGTGCTCAAAGGCAAGGGTGGCGCTTTGCTGAGCTTCCAACTGCCCCACCACACTGACGGTGGCATTGAGCGCGCCCTGGCGTACTTCCACGACCTGGGTGTAGGTCTCGCCGGCATCGGCCGAAGAGACATTTCGATTTTCATAAAACCAATACCCGCCGGCAGCCACAACCGCCAGGACGAGTACGATCAGTAGGGGGCGAAGGAATTTCTTCATCTTTGTTTCTCCTTGTGAATCACCTGGCGTCGCAGCGCGAGATCAGATGCCAACGGCGGCGGTCAGACGTTCGGGCTGAGGGATCGGCGCCTGCCCCGGCAGTCGACTGGCCACAGGCGCGATCTGCCGCGTCGCTCGCCGTGTCACCGCCACAGGCGCATCGCTGACGATCAGCCCGTCTTGCAGCCGCACGATACGGCGCGTGTGTTCGGCGATGTCCGCTTCGTGCGTCACGAATACGATGGTGATCCCGTGTTTCTCGTTCAGATCTTGGAAGATGGCCATGATCTCCTCGCCCGAACGTGAGTCGAGATTCCCGGTGGGTTCATCGGCCAGGATCAGGCTGGGCGAATTGACCAGGGCGCGAGCGATGGCTACGCGCTGCTGCTGCCCACCCGATAGCTCGTTGGGCTTGTGATGCAGCCGGTTGCCCAGCCCGACCATCTCCAGAGCGGCGACACAGCGGTCGTGCGAGCCGCTGCTGCCGGCATAGATCAGCGGCAGTTCGACATTGGCCAGCGCCGTTGTGCGGGCCAGCAGGTTGAAGCTTTGGAAGACGAAGCCGATCTTGCGGTTGCGCACGGCCGAGAGATTATCTTCTTTCATCTGGCTGACGTCCTCGCCGCCCAGAAAGTAGGAACCAGTCGTGGGCACGTCGAGCGCGCCCAAGATGTTCATGAGCGTGGACTTGCCGGAGCCGGAAGGCCCCATGATGGCCAGCATCTCGCCGGGTTTGACGTTCAATGACACCCCGCGCAGGGCCTCCACCGTCAGATCGCCCAGGCGATAGACTTTGGTGACATTCGATATCGAGATCAGCGTTTGTTCGTTTGACATGTGAGACGCTACTTGAAAGGTTTTGGATGTGAGGTGTGCGCATCGAGCTTGGCTTGGCCTGTGCCCGATTCAACCTGATTCTGCGTTCGGCGTCTGAGATGGCGTTGAGTGAAATCTGAGCCGAGGCTGAGAATCGCTGCCCTTTTCAAATCGGCGACCGCCCCGTCTACCGGTCGCCTCCACCCCGTCGTCAGAGGGCCTGCCGCCGTGGCTTGCAGCCCCACCCAAGATGTTTTGTTGTCGCCAGTTGCGCCACTGCGGTCAGCACGGCATCCGGGCCCTTATGTTCGAGCGCATGCAACTGCGCACGCAGCCACTCCTGGACCGCACTGCTCCCCTCCCTCCAAATGGTCCGACCCACAGCGACAATAATGCTCACCGGCATGGGGAAAGTCCAGGATACGCGCAGCGTCGGGGCAGTGGTAATCGCTCACCTGCTGCGCCCATTCCATCCCATCCGCCACAAACCACACTGCAGGCACCGTCTCCACCGCGCCACGATGGGTTTCGCTAGGGCAAAACGTTTTCGGCATCCGTCAGACGCGAAAAGGAGTCGTGTTGAGCCGTGCGGATGACCTTTTTCCCTTGACCTCTTCTGACGAACTGCACCTCCCCGATCACCATTTTCTTGACCCCGGCCCATTCCCCACCACCAACGGCATGATCGCACCATCCACACTCACGAACAGAGGCTTTGGCTGCACGGGCGGTTCCGGCAACTCTCGCTCAATTCGCTCTCCAGCGTTGCTCTACCCTCCGTGCAGACAAGTGGTACTGTAACATAACCCATTCTTGCTGCCCAACTACCTCTTTTCCCAATCCGGCCATCACCTTATTTTCCTCACTTCGTGGTCTTGATAACTGGGTCGGCCTCATGCAGCCCACGGCTACTCTGACGAATCCTTTGTCAGGCCCAGATAGGCGAGAGCGTAGGCTTCGATATCTGGCCAGTCGTCTCTGTTGACCAACTCGGGATGCTCGCCCAAGAGGACATCTTTCAGGAAAACCTTGTATTCATCGGAGTGTAGACGAATAGTCAGTTGCTGTGTCTCGATATACGTTTGCAACACCTTCTCGACGGCTTGGTCTTGGGACGTTTGCTGTCGCCCCTGACAAGCGACCGGCAAGACGAGAGCCATCACTAGCACAGCCAAACAAAGAAGGTTTCGTCGATTCATCTGACGCCTCCATAACATGAGATAACTACTCAGACGAGGTGTACTCCGCAAAAGTTCCCCGAATGCGAAATCAGGCAATGGTCGACTCCGAAGTATAGCCAGTTTCGAGTCGACCATCGCCTACAATCTGTGTTAGAAGGTGCGCTTCATTCTGATGAGGATGAAACGCTGGTCGCTCGGCAGAGTGCGATCCAATTCGCGCAGCGACTTCCTAACGACATCGTTTCCACCCGGCCCAGTGTGATAGGTGAGATAGACGTCGTTGGCATCCCAGCTTGTGACGACCATCGTGTGGTACGAAGTTCCACTGGCTTGAAGCTGGATGAAATCGCCTTGCCAGGCATCGTAGATGAGCTGGTTCAACTCCGCGGCAGTGCGACTGTACGCGCGACCATAGGCGTACCCCTGACCCCAGAGATAGGAACGGAATGGGTAGACCACCGACCACGGTGTTGACCAGGCCCAATCGCGCATGGTGCCGATGCACCACCAAACGCTGCGCTTGACGTACCATTCACTCGAAGTGTCTTCAGCCCGGCAGTCCCCTGTCCCACGTTGCGGAATGCCGCCTGCGAATGCAGCTTGACTAGCGAAGTTCGTGCAATCGTTGTCGAAATTGGGATAGCTTGAGTTTCGCTTCTTCTTACCATTTTCTGCCCAATTCAAGGCATAGGCCGCTGCTGCATCACGATTGTAGGTTCCCAAAGTCGCTGCTGGTGCGACGATTGCCTGAGTTCCTACCGCTCGCTCTCTTTGGTACAAGAATGGCAGAAAGATAGTGGATTTGAACGACGCCGGCCCTTCGACTTGCCAATCAGGGTTGGGGTCGGGAGTCAGACCAAGCTGGGTCAAGGCATACGCTGAGAATGCATTCTCGCCTACCTCGTTCAGCAGATCAGGGTATTCGCCCATCAGAGCGTCGCGCAAGAACACCTCGTAGGCTGAAGTATCAGGCGCAATAGCAAGCTGCCGGTCTGAAAGGTAGGTCAGTACCTCGGTTTCGACATTAGGCGATTGTGCTTGACCCAACGTTGGTGTAACAACGAGCAGAAGGCACAAAGTGCTCAGAATCAACATCAGCTTGCGTAAGTGTGAAGTTGGCATCCTATCCTCCGGTATTTTTAGCCGATGGGGGTTCGTGCCTTACGGGGCGAACCAACAGGGAAAGTTGATAGTTAGAGGTATCGCGGGGCGAACGATCGTGTTGGCATTCTTCGCTCGCCCCGCGATGTGATCGTGGCGTGGAAAAGATCCGGTGTCACCACCGTTTGGCTGAGCAACGTGACTTGAAAGAGGAGTGAAACATCTAGGGCGACCGTAGTATGGTATAACAACGCACCTGATTGTTACGGCGCTCTGGCTATTGGGAGAAAACCATCAGCGAGTTCGCAACAGGTCGCCCACCTCCAATAATGGAGCGCGGATTGGCATTCTTATACCAGACTTGGGTTGACCTACCACCGTCAAGTTTGATTGCCCGCCATGCACTTTCTGCGATTAGCACCTCAGCGATCTGATCCATGGTTTTTGTTATGTCTGAGACGACGATGATGAGGTAACGACCATCCTGAGTAACGCCAGCGGCGGTCCATTTGATGCTGGTATTGCAGTACCAATCCCAGTCACCGTTAGGTTGTTCGTTGCGACACGGCTGGGTACTGTTCTGGTTTGAGCCTCCGATGCGCGCTCCATTCTCGATAAACAGAGGGCCACCTCCAACCGTGTTATAGTAGGTGTCATTAGGCCACCAATCGTAGCAACCACCGGCTGACCCATTACAGGCGGTCAGCTTTCCCATACGCACAGCTTTTGTGCGGGAAATTGATAGCGAACTCACCTTCCACTCATTGCCATCTCTATCTGGTTCTGGTGGATCGGCATATTTACCATCAAAGCGAGAGCCATTTTTTACTGTCAAACCCTGTGGCCCATGGTGTCCTGTTCCATTTGAGTTATCGCCAAAGTAATCCGCATTGAATGCAAGAATTGGATTTCGGCTAGAATATGGTGCGCGAGCAACCATATCGCGAACATACTCGCGTGGACTAGCTGATGGTTTGCCATAGTTCACACTCGTCTTGTCCCCGGCCATAACCATCTCGAATGATAGTTTCGAGTTCTGCATGTCTATCTTGAATACATGCACCCCTGATCGTGTGTGGTAGTCGATTCCGCTGCCACTGTCGCTGCCAGCGATGCTGAAGGTGGCGCTGCGGGAGGTAGTCTGGCCGTTGTAGGTGACGGAGAGGGTGTAGGTGTAGTTGCCGGGGCAATTGGAGGGTGTGCTGCCTTGCAGATACCATTCCGCCGGGCCGGCGGGGGTGTCGAGATTGCCTGACCAGAGCGTGACCGAGCCGCAGGGGCCGCTGAGCGACCAACGGAAGGCGGCGTTGCGGGTGGCGCCGGTGGTGTTGGTGACGACGCCGAGATAGCGGATGGTCTCACCGCCATTGAACGAAGTCTTGGTGTTGCTGCTGCCATCCCCGGTGCGCGCCGAGGTCACGGTCACACTGCCGCTGCCAGCGATGGTGAAGGTGGCGCTGCGGGAGGTAGTCTGGCCGTTGTAGGTGACGGAGAGGGTGTAGGTGTAGTTGCCGGGGCAGTTGGAGGGTGTGCTGCCTTGCAGATACCACTCTGCTGGGCCGGCAGGCGTGTCGAGATTGCCCGACCAGAGTGTGGTCGAGCCGCAGGGGCCGTTGAGCGTCCAGCGGAAAGCGGCGTTGCGGGTGGCGCCGGTGGTGTTGGTGACGACGCCGAGATAGCGGATGGTCTCACCGCCATTGAACGAAGTCTTGGTGTTGCTGCTGCCATCCCCGGTGCGCGCCGAGGTCACGGTCACACTGCTATCTGTAGGAGACAGGGCATCGCCTGCCTCCTGCATTGTTTCTTCAGAGGTGGATGATCCATTGGCGCCTAATGGGACTCCAATTGGATGCGCATCTGTTGGAACCCCGAAGTCAGTGACTTCTATTTCTGATCGATGGTCAATCACAGGACCTTGCATCTCGATATCAGTCGATAGGTCCGATTGTGTTGATGTCGTATCAGATAGTGGCAGGGATCGAGGTTCAGCACTGATTATCGGACCATCCGGTGCATCGATGTGAACGAAATCCTCGACCAGCCCACTATTCATAGGAAACGCATCTGCGTCCACCCCAGCTTCGGTCGTCATCGTCGCGAAAGGAAGCGGCACCATCACAGGTTCTGCAAGGGACAGCGGAGGATCGGGCGGGTCCTCCCCCTGCGCCAGCGCCACCGCGCCGCCTAGGGCAAGGATGATGACACTCAAAACGATGAGAATGCGAAGGACATGCCAAAAATGTTTCATGGAAGGCCTCCTCAAGGGGCAACGAGTGTTTGGAATGGTTTTGGAATCGATCTTTCAGTTACGCAAGTATGCAATTTGCATCGTGTTTGCTATACCGACGTATTGAAGTGCATTTTCAGCGGTTTAGCATGATAGCAGCGTTTTCTGGAGCCAAATATGTGCTGCTTTCCGTTGCCATGTGCGGCTCATTAGAGAGATGAGCCGCACATGGTTTGGTTTGTTGGCCAACTACCCCCAAACATCAATTGCGGCAGACACGCCACCATGATGCGGGATAGGGATCCCACCAGTTATAAGGCCAACTGTAGCCAGCACGAACAGTTCGGTCAGTATAGTATCCCCATACGGAAGGCCAAAGCGGACCGCTGACGCGCCAGCCAGCGTTGTTCACATCTACGCGGAATTGCACATAGTGATGCGGTTCATTATTCTCCCACTTCACTCCTTTTGAAGAACCAGCAAAGCAGGCGCCGCCAGCTTCGGCATACTGACCAATGGCAAGCAGGGTCAAGAGCAGCGTAACCAAGATAACGAGAACGAGGGTTTGATGTTTGGAAGTAATCATGGTTCGGGTACCTTACGCAAGATAGAGAGAACGGAACAGGGAGAGAGAAAACTACGGGTGTGGAGCGTCCATCACCTCCTATTGATCTCCATTGACTTCGATCTCCCAAAGAATCTGACAATTCATCGAACTATCTGACAATCTCTATCTCTCTGCTCTCCATAACCTAGGCAAGAACACCTTTTCCTGCACTGGCCAGGCCACCACGATCTGACCTTCGCTCCAGACACCGTCCAGGCTGCCATCCTCGCCCATCTCCACCCCCTGCATTTGCGCCCATCCCGCCCCCGACCCGGACTGGCCTAGCAGCGCCGCCCCGCCAACCATCGACGCCTTCTCCCGCTCATGGTCGGGCGCTACCCAAATCTGACCCTGCGGCGCCGGACCGACGCCTGTATAGCGCACCGCATAGACCTGGCCGCCCGGCAGCCAGCCCTGCGGCAAGCCATCCGCCAGCGCCCCCAACACGCTCACGACCACGAAGGTGTCGTTTGGAACCTGCCCCGCTCGCAAGTGGAGCCAGAAGCGGCCATCGGGGGAATAGACATCGGCCGGGGCCAGCGCCGATAGCCCGCGAGCAGTGAAGGCTGCGCTCAGGTGCGGACCGGATGGCTGGCCATCGCTCGTGAGAATGGCGACCTTGCCGGTGGCGCGGAAACGGAGATCGATCGGCAACACTGCGCTTTGCACATCGCCTTCTCGGTGCAGACGGCTGCGGTCTGGTTCTTCTCCGGCCAACGCGTACTCGACCCATCCTTCCTCCTGGCCCGAGCCTGTTACCTCGACGCGTATTCCCTGCCCGTCCGTTTGCGGAGTCAACGTCATCCGCGCCGCTGTTCGAACATGGGCAGCCAACGCCGGGCGGGGATTGACCAGCGTCAGGTTGATGTCGCCTGTGGTCGAGATGGCGATCGTGGCCTCGACGCGGCGGTCGAGCGTGTGCAGAATCAAGGCCGATCCCTCGGCGACGCCGAAGAGATCGATGGAGTTGTTAACGGTCAGGCCCTGCTCGATATTCACCGTTCGCCCGTCTTGCTGCCCTACAGCGACTGTCCGCAATTGATACGACTGATTCGAATCGGTTGCGCCTTGCCAGTTGATGTACAGGGTTCGCAGCGGCGGGCCGTCTGGCGACGCCTGCCTGTCGATGACCGGCCACGGCCAGACGCGTTTCACCGGCCAGGTGTACGGCTCCGGTTGTGGCAGCACCTGGCCGCGACCGGACGGACGCCAGAGACAGTAGGAGACGTTGGGCGGAACAGGGACGCCGGGGCGGCAATCGAGCGAGGGCGCGCCATTGGCGGCGTGGAAACGGCGCAATACCGTGTCCCAATCCGATTCACCGCCGGTGCGATCCCAGTGCTCGGTGCGGGTGCAGGCTTCGCTCCACAATTCAGGTCGGAACTTGTCGGCTAACTCACTGGTATCGTATTGGTAATCCATGATCGAGGCTCGATTTGGCTCTGGTGGAGGATTGCCGGCCTGTTCCAGGTGGGTGCAGAAGGCATCTTGCGGTCCCTGACCGGCAGGGAAGCGAATATACTCATCGTAGAGGCCGAGCAGATAATGCCCCATCTCGTGGACAAGGGTGCGGTAGCCCGTGGCGCACGACCAGACGCCGGCAGGACAGTCATCGCCGTCGCCGCCTCGCCGGGAGCTATCGCCGTTCCAGAGCGGGCCAAAGCGGGCATCGAAGTCGCCCCGCGCGCCGTCTACGCCCGCCACTGCTGCACGAGGACGGATCTGGTTATTGGCGGCAATGCGAAGGTCGGCGTCGGCCCAATGCTCGCCGCGGTCGAAGATCGTGATTCGACCTAGCGCCATCTGGCCGTCGGTCACATCGTAGAGATAAGCCGAGGCCCGGCGCAGAGCGAGTTGCAAGTCGTCCAGGTAGGTTTGGTCGGCGTCCCATTCGATAGAGACGGTCAGGTTGAACATGATGAGAGGGCTGTCGCGATAGACGACCAGGCGCCGCTCGCCGGGAGCAGAGTCATCGATCAGACCGGGGTGCAGGGGGCCGAGGTCGGGACTTTGGCTGAGATTGGTGAGGAAGACCTGGAAGGCCCAGGGGTCGGCGGTCGCATCGCCATCCAGGTCACGGTCATGGGCGCTGCGCGCCGTGTGGCCAGAGATTGAGGCTGCGCTGAGTGGCTGTGGCGCCAGCGCGATCAACTCATCCCCTGCCGCCAACGGTGGCAAATCGAGCACGCCATCGCTGCGTGTCCGCCCCATAAACTCGCCGTTGCGGTAGACACGTGCCCCAGATTGTGGCGTTCCCCGTTCGTCCATCACCCGTGCATGATAGTCGCCGGGCGTGGCGGTGGGAGTGGGGGTCGGCGTGGGGGTTGGTTGGATGACGACGTCGGTGACGCAGCGATAGGCGACCTGCTGATTGATATTCCAGATCACATCTAGGCAAGCGAAGTTCAACCTACTTTGCGCCAACCCAGACTGTTCAGCGCGAGTTCCCAGCAACTGCCGTGGATCCAGCCAGCCACGTTGAGCGTCACGCGGCTGTAAGCAGACGTGTGTGATATGGTTGGCGTCCAGGCAGTTCAGCACTACTACCAAATTCCCGACCGCGTCCGATTCCAATGCCGGAGAGCCGGCGCCAGTCTCACTGATGATGACACCTTGGAAGAGCGGTTCCGGCTCGCTCCACAGGCCCGTGGTCTCGCGGCGGCGATAGAATACGTCGCCTTGTGTCTGACCTGAGGCCAGGTAGGTGAGATGATAACGCCCGCGGTCATCGACTGCTCCTGCCGTCGAACCTGACCAGCGATCGTCGTTGGTCAGGCGTTCGGGCGCGGCCCAGGTGGCGCCGCCATCGCTCGAGTGCAGATAGCGCACCTCGACCCAGGTTGATGCGCAGCAAGGGTCGTTGTCATTGTAGGCGATGTGGATGTCCCCATTTGGCCCTACATCGATATCAGGATGCCAACCGCCGCTGGCCAACTTGCGTTCTGGCCCCCAACTGCCACTCTGCGACCGCACCCGATACCAGATATCCCTAATGCTCCAGACAATATGAACGCGGTCATCCGACCCTACCGCCAGGTTGTAAGCATAGCCCCCGTTGGCGACTCGTTCGGGGGCCGACCACTGGCCATCGTGGTAGCGAAAATAGAGTGCGCCGTTGATGCCGCCTGTCCCTGCCGTCGTACTGAGGTCTTGACCAATCAGCAAGTGCAAGGTGCTCCCATCGGGATCGACGACTAAAGAGCCGCCGCCGCCTGGTTCGTCAAAGGTGTAGAAAGGGCTACGCGTCTCTATGGGCGGTTGCCAATGGGCGCCGTTGTCGTCACTCCAGGCATAGAAAAGTGAGCGATGGCCGAGATCGAAGTACACCAGATGGAGCCGTCCATTCGGCGCTCGCGCCAACGTGTGTTGTTTACTATAACCGATGATATGGCCCGGCCACAGTGCCTCAGGAACGACTTCAAGGGTAGGAGTGGCAGTTGGGCTAGGCGTGGGTGTAGGTGTAACTGTGGGCGATCCGGTTGGCGTAGCTGCGTTCGTTTCGACCCAAGCTCGTATCATGTTGTAGCCCACTGCGGACGGCGTCTGCCAGAAAGCATAGTGCTCGGACCACGTTTGGCCAGCGTTGCGGCTGTAGAAGTTCTTGCGTTCGGCGATATTACTGGTATCGTCGGTCAGGAATGATGGTGTGCTGCCCATGACTCCGCCTAAGTACTCGATGCCGGCGACGAATGTCTGAGGTTCCATCAGTAGCACTGGCTGGAGTAAGGGTAGATCGACAAATTGCGGATAGAAGGTGGTAATTGTCATGGGTACAGAGGCAGCCACGAGTTCCTGGGGATAGCCGTTAGCGTTCACGGCATACACGACGGCACGGACATAGACGGAACTGTTTGCCCCTGAAAAATTGCGATAGAACTGCGCCTGTACCTTCTGTACGCGCAACGGGTATTGATTGTCATTTGCGCGCAGCGCCGATGCCACCACATAATCATCAGCCATACTTGCCGAATAGCCTTCAGCTGTGCCGCTGTCATTTTGCAGTAGCACTGTCCCCTGCGGTTCAGCCGTTGCGCTCATCCCAAGAGCCGACAGCGCGACCAAAGCGACTATGGCGACGATGAACGCCGGCAGTGTGCGACCAAGACTATGACTCATGAAACGCCTCCATCGGCCTATCTGTTCTGAACGCCAGCGAAGATTTCGGCAAACAAAAATGCCCGCGTAGATAATTCCGCAGGCGAGAATGCGTTTGGGCCCCGTTTTGCCATTTTGGGCAGTCGTTACCGACTACAATCCTAAGTCTACCACAAACGTGCGGCAAATTACAAATCAACCGTGGTGCGAGATCGGGCCTGATTCCGCGCCGCCTCCACGGCGCCGGTCGCTCTCGCCAACGCCCGGCGCCATGGGGCAGTTGAGGGCGCTCGCCCAAGATCGATTTCGATCTTGCTCGCCATGGCGAACGCCTCATGGGAATGGTCTCCGCCGCATCAAATCGGCGTAACCACTATGATGATATGACCCCGACTACATCGCGAATCTGACAACATTCACATCCCCTGACAGGTGTCGGGCTTAGCGCCGCCTGGCGCAACCTGTCACGGGGTGGGATGGTAGTCACTCTCCCCCTTTGTTCACCCATGGCAGCCAGAGTCTCTTGGGCTGCGGCGCAGCCAACACATAAGCCGTTAACTGGCTGATTGGCGCCCCCACCCAGTTTCGTCGCGTGCTGACCTCGCTTTTGTCCAGTGGCGCCCACACGCCTTGAGGGGGATTCCAGGCAAGCATCTTCAGAGTCGCTTCGTCATAACCGTAACCGCGCAGGATGTCGGGATCGTAGTAGATCGTTAGCGAGGCGTTTAGTTGGCCGTTGGGTCCATCCGATTCGACCACATAGACCGAGCCTGGAACCTGCCACCAGCCGGGCGGCAGGGGCGCCGGGCCTTTGGGTGGTATCAGCAAAACAACCTTATGGTCGGCATCATCATCGAACGGATCGGGCTCGAAACGTACGACAGCGGATACCAGCGCCAGGTCGGGCGCGTCATTGGTGGAGATGTTCTCGAAATCGTACATGACGCGCACCTCTTCGGTCGGTCGCAGTTGACTCGAAGCAGGCAAAAGCCTGAGACAGGCTTCGGCGGTGGGGCAGTGTTCGAACAGGGCATGCTCGGCTACCCGGCCTTCGTAAGCGCCCGTTTCGTCACTATACTCGAGCTGTGTGTGCGACCAGTCGTGCGAGGTTGAGCCGAACATGGCCGAAATCGCCACGAACGGTCTACCGATGGCGCTCGCACTGACATAGGCATCGTCGTTGTTGGCGGCTGGCACAATGGTTACGTAGGGCGGCCAGGTCTGGGCGGTCACATCAGGGGCTGATGAAGTAGCAGCTTCATCCCATCTCAGTAGCAATCCTGCCAGCAGCCCCACCGTCAGCACTGCCATCCGTCCAAGTCGTGTAAAATAGCTTTTGGATTGGCGATTTTGCTGGTTCATACTCTGTTTCCTTATGTTCGATGACAAAGATTCATAACCGAGATCACGCCGAAATCGAAGCGACGCTGATGAAGGCGGCGGTAGAAGACGACGAGGCCGTCATTTCTGCGGCCAAGATGCTTTTCTTCGACGCGCTCTCTAATCGTGATGACGGTCGAGCCAGGGCGGTTTCTGACACGCTGATACGGTTCTTGCTGCCCAAACGCACAGCGCGCGCCTGGTCTGCCTATTTTCGCGCCGTTTTGGCCTCGGTGCAGCAACGATGGGATCGGGCCGAAAGCTATGCGTTGCAGGTATTGCGTCTGGCCGACGCCGCTGAACTCCGCGGCCGCGCCTGCAACGAGCTGGGTATTCTTTACGACCATCTGGGGCGTTGGCAGGATGCCATCGGTTTCTATCAGACCGGCCTGGCCGCCTTTGCCGTGGCCGGCGATACCGAGTACATTGCCAAACTGAACAAGAATCTGGGTACGGCTTTGGTGCGCGGGGTCGAGGCGGGCGTCTTTGCTGCCGATCACCTGCACGAAGCCGAAATCAGAATTCGCCAGGCGCTTGACTATTTTGCCCGACAGGGTCCACCTCGACAACAAGCTTCGGCCTGGAATGAGCTGGGCACGGTCTACAAGGCCCAGAGTCGATGGCAGGATGCAGCGGCCTGCTACGAGCATTATCGAGTCTACTTTGCCGATCGAGGCGAGGCGCTGGGCCAGGGACAGGCTCTGAACAACCGCGGAGAAGTGCTGCGCTTGACCGGGCGGCTGGCTGAAGCGGAAGCCAATTTTCTGGCTGCGCTCGACCTGACTTCTGGTGACATTTGGGAAGAAATCGATGTTTTGATCAACTTAGCCCACACTCAAGCCGACCTGGGTCGTGATCGTGAAGCGGCGCTGACGACCGATCGGGCGCTGGCCAGGGTCGAGTCCTTGCGCGCTCGCCTGCAGACTGCCTCTACTCGCACCGACTTCTTCGCCGTGCAACAACGCTCCTATGCCTGGCGCGCGCATCTGGCTTTCAAATCGAAGCAACTCGATCAAGTTTTTTCCCTCTCCGAACGCGCTAAATCCCGCACCTTCGGCGATTTGTTGGCCGGACAGCGCCTGCAGCCGCACGGTGATGTCCCACTGCGTTGGCAGCGTGAAGAAACCAACCTGCGTCGCCGTCTCGATGATCTATTGGCCCACCCGTTGGCCGAATCCGACAGGCATGCTGAGTTGGTCGCTACGATCGAAGCGCGCTGGCTGGAATTACGCCAACGCATCGCCCATCGCGACGCCGAATTTGGCTCGCTCGGCTTCGCGGCGCCGCTCACAGCCGAGGCCGTACAAGCCCGCTTGCCTTCTTATGCCGCCCTACTCAGCTACTTTGAAAGCGAAGGTGAGTTGCTGGCCATCCTCGTTCAACCCGACAGTATCCGTGTTTTTCCGCTCGGAGTGTCGCTAGCGGCTATCGGTGAAGCCTCTTTCGATGCCAAAGGTCGCCCGCGCGGGCTGTTGGCCCAGGGCGACCGTTTGGGCCGGCCCTGGGTGTTAGGACAACTCGGCCGGGTCTTGCTCGGACCGCTGACAGCGCATCTCGAGGAGATCGACCATGTCTGCATCGTCCCGCAGGGTGCACTTCACCACCTTCCCTTTGCAGCCTTGCGATTGGACGAATCCGGCCGGGCTTTGCGCGAAATCGTTGGGGCAGTTTCGCAAGCGCCTAGCGCCACCGTCTGGCTGGACTATTGCCAGAGCCGTACGGTGGCTCCAGCCGACGCTATGGTGCTTGGCTTCGATGGCAAGACCCTGACGCATGCTGAAGCCGAAGCGCATGCGATCGGTAAACTGCTTGGAGTGGACGCACTGATGGGCATCGCTGCCACCCGGCCGGCGTTGGCAAGCAGAGGAAGCAGCGCCCGTTTGCTTCATCTTGCTTGCCCCGGCCTCTACCGCCCCGACCAACCTCTGCGTTCCGGCATCCATCTGGCTGATGGCTTCCTGGATGTCACTGCAACTTGTCGTCGTTTGCGTTTGCAAGCCGAACTTGTGACCCTCAGCGGCTGCGAAACTGGCCTAGGATATATCCAAAGCGGGGACGAGATCGCTGGCCTGGTGCGAGCCTGGCTCTACGCTGGAGCGGCCGGCGTGCTGGTCAGTCTGTGGACGGTGAACGATCTCTCGACCCGTTTGTTGATGCAGGAATTCTATCCTCGGCTTGCCGAAGTCGGCCCGGCGCGGGCGTTGATCCTGGCCCAAGTCACTCTTGCCACGATGGCTACCAGACCCCTGACCGAACGGCTGTTGGGCGAGGGCATCTCAGCGCTGGAGATCGAGTCTTATCTGGGTCAACTCAGCCGACTGTGGGATTCGCTTGACCCCGATCATCCGCTGGCTCACCCTTATTTTTGGGCCGGTTTCGTTCTCCAGGGCGGAAGATTTGCTGGAAGTGGGTCGCCTCTGGGAGGCGTCTAGGACGGCGGCAACACCAGTGCCGTTAGCGCGGGGAGGTCGGCGCGAGAAATACCATCGAAAGCGACGATGCCTGATCGCCCGCTGATCTGCTCAGTCTGGCGTTTGCCATCGTCCAGAACGACGCGAACGCCACTGAAATCGGGCCAGCGCGAGGGAATGCTGATCTCGAACTCCAGGCGCACGCGGTCGGCATCAAGGGGATAAGGGATTGCCGTGACCGTCGCCTCGAAATCGTACAGGTCGTCGCAATGCAGAACGACCATGGCCGGCGTTTCCTCGCTGCGATGGGCCAACGCCGGGCCGGACACAGTCCGCAAGTCTTGGAGAGCAAAGAAAACGACCTGAGTTTGTTCATGGATGCCCTGACTCAGCCCGGCTAGATAATCGCGCCCGCGCTGCCAGCGTCCCAATCGAGCGGCGGCTTGGGGGGCCTGTGTTTGTAATCGCCGCCATTCGGCGTAGTTCGGTGCGGCCGGTCGCAGATCAGCCAACACAGCCGCAGTCAGCAGATCGGGATCGTCGGCCAGCGCACGCGCCAGATCGCCAAAACGTTGCCAGCAATCAGTGCATGCCAACAAATGTGCACGAGCCTGCTCCAATCTATCGGCCGGGATTACCCCGCCTAAACTAAAATGCAAAAGCAATTGGATGGTCTCGTCGTGGAGACCGTCAGGTGTGGTCATTTCATCACTCGCCTTACCCATACTGATCAGACTCCTGTCGGCGACCTTTTCTGACAGGGTGCGCCCGGCCCGTAAACCATTCCGGGCCAAGCAGTTGGATCATCATTTCCTTCAATTCGGGATTCTTGGCTAGACGCTGTACGATGCGCTGGCGAATCTTGGGAATACTTGCCGGCGCCAGACCTACCAACCTGGCAATATCGGCATCATTCCAGGGTCGTGGTTGCCTTGTCTGTTCATCGAGGTATTCGGTCTCGATAAAACTATAATGCAGGATCGAGAGATCGCGGTTGGTCAGTAGCCGACTGAAAGTGGTTTCGAGAATGAGATGGCGTTCATCCTGAAGGATGGTCTCGTCCGGCTGTTCTGACAATGGCGCCGGTAGAGATTGGGTGACATCTTCTTCCTCTGTATTCTCTGCTGTTGATGGTGGGATGACAATCGCACGGCGCTTACGATCACTATGCCAGTCGTTGCAAACGTTGGCGGCGATCCGATACAACCAGGCGTTCAAAGAACCCCTAAAGGTGTATTGCGAAAAAGCCTTCAACGCCTGTGCGATCGCTTCATTGGCAACATCTTCGCACTGAGTGAAGTCGACGCCTCTTTTCACGGCAAGTTTGACAAACCCTCGCCGATAGGATTCCCAGTAGTCATCACCCTCGCGATAACGCCGCTGACTCATGATCTCGTAGAGCGGACCATCCTGATAGTAGTTCCGCACAACTGTCTCGATCTCGGCGTCCGTCGCCCCCGCGGAGAGATAACGCCAAGTGGCGCGGGCTAACTCGGTCTGATCGACTGCGGACAGAGGCCAGTTTTCGCTTACGGTCAATCTGACTACCGATGCAAGGCAGCGGTTCTCGAGATCGTTCATGGTTGTCGGCTATTCACAAGTCGCATTCCCGTCCAAGCGAGAGGCATGAGGTCGATGCATGCCGGCGCCAGAGTGGGGATTGTGCTCAGTCCAGGTTGGAACTGGCCGAGATTCTACCACAGTGTTCTTTCCTGGCTTCACTCTGTCATTGTTTCCTCTTTGCATTGCCCTGGCTTCCTGGTTGCTTTGGCCGATTTTGACGCTTGCTTGCAGACCGTCGATACGCCTGCTGCATGACTGACAAAAGGCCACTCGCGCCCTTGTTTGCCAACACTAACAAAGGCGAGTAGAATCCGGCTTTGCTTCGCCACGAACCATGGGGCGTTCGTGATCATAATCGCCGGAGGCATCTCTATCTATGCAGAAACTCATCCATCTCGCCGTGCTGGCGTCGATCCTGACGCTCCTGATCCCTTTCCCATCCCTTGCCGCTGACCCCTGCCAGATGCTCTTGCCCGTTGGCGTGTGGGAAGGAACCACACACGCCGATCTCACCGCCATCCAAAAGATGGCGAATGGGACCGTCATCCTCGACATGCACATCCATGATACAGGTACGATCACGCTCACCATCGGCTGTACTATCACCGGCGGCGATTTCGTCTTTCAAAGCTCGCGCACGATGAAACGGCCGATCATCAACTGGGAGATCTCCTGTGACGCCAACGTGCATTTCACCCAGCCTGCGGGCAACGTCGTCGTGGGGGCCAATGGCAAGCCGCGCATCGACGTGCGCTGGGGTCACAACGTCTATGTGGGCGCGGGAACCTGCCCGGATACCGCCTTCCCCCCCGCCACCTTCCAATTCCACACCTCCGGCCCGCCCGTGAATCGGGCCATCAGCGGCGATTACGACATCGTCTACGATGACCCCAACCGCTCCGACCTGGACGAGATGGCCCAGATCTATCGCGATGCCGGCATGGAAGTGACGTTCACCCGCGGCTACACCCTCACGCGCAAGCCGCAACCGCAGGTCGAGGGCCTGACAGCGCGGCTGCGGCAATACTTCCTGCGCAGCATCCCCGTCACCAACCGCTACACCGCCGCCATCGACTGGGACGGCGCCGATCCCGGCTCCGCCCGCTTCATTCTCGATGGCGAGCAGCCGCAAGACATGACCGTGAACGGCAATACCGCCACCTACGACCTGGCCGTGGGGTCGATCCAGCGCACCGGCGACATCCCCATCAGCATCGAAGCCGACATCGAGGGCCGCATCGACCGCGCCGATGACCTCGGCCCGTTGACCATTGTCCCCCTCCCCAACTGGGCAGGCCCGTTTAACTTCCAGGCCAGGCCGCCCGCAGGCGACCACGTTCTGTACAAAGGCGAGTATCGCCTACCCGACCAGCCCCTCTCCGCCAACATCACGCTGCCCAGCTGGCTGCCCTATGTGGGTGGGACGTGGGGGCTGCTGCCCACCCAACTCAAGGTCGGATTGTCGGCCAACTCTTCGGGCGCCACCGAGCGCGACGGCCTGGCCGCGCAGGGCGGGTTCGGCCTGGGCAACCGGCGTTTCACTCTGGCTGCCAGCGGCAATCTCTACGGCACGCTGCAGCACGACGCCCTCGTCTTCCAGACTGACCCGCTGACTCTCTCCACCTACGGCGTCCTTTGGCAGGATCGGTGGGGCCTGATCTCACTGATCCCCGGCGCCCAGTCCTTGTTCAGTGTCCCGGTCTTGGGCGACTTGTTGCAGGCGATCGACAACACCGCCGGGATCACGGCCGACATCCACGGTGGGATGACGGGGACGGGGCGGCTGGGCGTGATCGGCGACAAGATGGCCCTGACCGAGGGCCGCTTCGATGCCACTCTGGGCGCGCAAGCCACGGCCAATCTCAGCCTGCTGGTGGCCTATGTGTATCTGACCGGCGGCGGCGATGGCTACCTGGCCATGCAGATCGTCCCCTCGCCCAAAGCCACCCGTTGCGAGGTGCGGCTGTACTTCCAGATGCGGGCCGGCGCCTTCGGTTATAGCACCACGCTCATCGACGCCCGCCACACCTTCGTTGCCTGCACCTCCGCTTCCGGCCAGGTGTTCCTCTACCCGCTGGCTTCATCCCCATCCTCGCCCACCCTGCGCTACGGCGGCCCGCCCCTGGCCGAGGCCGAACGCATCCTTCAGACAGGGATAACGACCAACGGCCTGACCGAGACCATCCTGGCCGAAAACGCCAACCTCCAGGCCCAGCCCCAGCTTGCGACCGGGCCGAACGGCCGCCGGGCCTTTGTCTGGAACAGCATGGGCAACGCCGGCGCTGCCGATGTCGTCAGCCTGCGCCTGTTCGACGGCGCCGCCTGGGGCAACCCCATCGTCCTCAGCCAGGCCAACAAGCCGGCCTTCAACCCCACCGCCGCCTTCGCCGCCAATGGCAACCTCATCGTTGCCTGGACCGAAGCCCAGCTTCCTCCCAACCCCAACCAATTGACCGAGGCCTTCGTGCGCTCGTTCGAGATCGCCTGGGCCGAGATCGACGGCGCCGGGGCAATCGTCCGCCGCGGGCAATTGGCCGCGGACAACAACATGGATTTCGGCCCACGCCTGGCCGCCGCCCCCGACGGTTCGGTCTGGCTGGCCTGGCAAACCAGCCCCGGCCTCAGCCTGACTGGCACGGCCGCCAAGCCTAACCGCCTGCAAGCCGCGCGTTGGTCGGGTTCCGGCTGGGCGGCGGCCGAGACCGTTTCGCAAGACCTGACCGGCGTCCTCTTCTGGCGACTGGCCGCCGCCGACGCCAATCGCGTCTGGCTGGTCGCCGATCAGGATACCGACGGCAACCTGGGCACGGCCAACGACCGCGAAATCTATGTCTACAAGCGCACGGCTTCCGGCTGGGCGGCGCCGCAGCGGCTGACCAACGACGCCCTGCCCGACACCGCCCCCCTCCTGGCCCTCACGCCCGCCGGCCTGCCCGTCCTCGCCTGGTCGCACAATGGCGACACGGTCAAAGGACTGATCGGCGATCCCGCCGCCACGACGCCGCAGGTCTGGTTCGATCATGAAACCAACATCGGCCCATCGCTGGGAACCGGCGAGTTGTTGGCGGCAGCCGACGGCAAACTGAGCCTGATCTGGCCGGACAACACCGAGATGGGCCAGGATGTCTGGCTGGCGCGCTTCAACCCCACCCACCAAACCTGGAGCCAGCCCGCTCCCCTATTCCACGGCGCCGAACAGCGCAGCTCGCTCTCGGCCCGGCTGCTGCCCGGCGGCGACATCTTGCTTGCCTCGACCGTCGCCCAGGTGGGCCAGCAGACGGTCACATTCGACGGCGGCGTTCAGGTCCCCGTGCCCTCGGTGGCCGAGACCGCCCGGCTCACGGTGGCGACTATCCCTGCCGGATACACCCCTGCCCCCATGCACCCGCTTCTCTTCCTGCCCCGCGTGGCGAGCCGTTAGGGGGTATGATGAAGATCACCTGCTCCCTGATCATCGCCGTTGCCTTGCTACTGTTAGCCAACTCGCTGGCGACGGCGGCCGGCGTCGATAGTCCACCCTTCCCCGACAACCTCCAGACGGCGCTCACCGCCCCGGCCCGCTCTCTCTCTATCGTGCAGCTCGCGGCCCCGCCCCTGGCTCTGTACGCGGGCAGCCTGCCCGGTCTGGCCCCCACCAACCCACAGACCCTGGGCGAGACGGAATTGGCCGTCGATGCGCCTGCCAGTCGCGACTACCTGGGTTATCTGGCCGGGCAACGGGCCGCAGTCGTGGCCCAGGCCGAGGCCCTCATCGGCCGCCCGCTGGAGGTGCGCTTCAGCTACAGCTTTGCCTTTGCCGGTTTCGCCGCCGAGATGACGCCCGCCGAAGCCGACCGCATCGCCGCCCTGCCCGGTGTGCGCCAGGTGACGCCAGACGCCAGGCGCCAATTGCACACCGATGTCGGGCCGGGCTGGATCGGCGCGCCGGGCGTGTGGGATGGGTCGGCCACAGGGTCGGCCAGCCGGGGCGAGGGTGTGATCATCGGCGTCATCGACACCGGTTTGAATCTCGACCACCCCTCCTTCGCCGACCCCGGCCCCATCGACGGCTACAACTACGCCAATCCCTTCGGCGCCGGGGTTTACAAGGGTCTGTGCGCCACCAACCCCGCCCGATACCGCTGCAACGACAAGCTGCTTGGGTACTACATCTTCACCGGCGAGACGACCGACGACACCGATGGCCACGGCAGCCACACCGCCAGTACAGCCGGCGGCAATCGCGTCGCCGCTCTGCTGGATGTTTCGTCGACCAATGCCTTTTCTTTTGCGCCCACGATTTCGGGTGTGGCCCCGCACGCCCATCTGATCGCCTATGACGCCTGCATCGATGGCAGCGGCTGCCCGCTGACGGCTTTGACCGCAGCCATCGACCAGGCCGTGGCCGACGGCGTCGATGTCATCAACTATTCCATCGGCGGGCCGAGCAGCAACCCCTGGATCGACATCGACGCGCAGGCGTTCTTGGGCGCAGTGGCGGCAGGGGTCCTCCCGGCGGTCTCCGCGGGCAACAGCGGGCCGGGCGCCAGCACAGTTGGCTCGCCCGGCGATGCGCCCTGGGTGCTCACCGTGGCCGCCAGCACCCACACCCGCTCATCGGAGGTCGCGCTCATCAACCTCAGCGGTGGGGCCAGCGCCCCGCCCGCGAATTTGCATGGCCAGGCGTTGACCGCAGCCTATGGCCCGGCCCCCATCGTCTATGCCGGAAAGTTCGGCGACCCCAAATGCCAGACGCCCTTCCCCGCCAACACCTGGACCCACGGCGAGATCGTCGTCTGCGATCGCGGCGGCATCGCCCGTGTGGCCAAAGGAACGGCCGTCAAGAAGGGCGGGGCCAGAGGGATGGTCTTGGTCAACACGGAGCCGGGCGAATCGCTGGTGGCCGACCCTCACATTATCCCTGCCGTCCACCTGAGCAAAGCGGACGGCGACGCCCTTAAGGCCTGGCTGGCCACGGGGAGTGGGCACACGGCTACTATTCAGGCGACGCAAATCCACATCGACCCCGCACACGCCGACGCAATGGCCGATTTCAGCTCGCGCGGGCCGCTGACGAACGCAGCCAGGGATGTGATCAAGCCCGATGTCACGGCGCCGGGCGTGGACGTTCTGGCCGCCTTCCGCAGCGGCTCTGGCCCGGCCGGCGACGCCGAGCCGTGGATGGACGAATTCAACTTCCTCAGCGGCACCTCGATGTCCAGCCCGCATACGGCCGGGGCAGCTGCCCTGCTGCACTCGCTCCACCCCGTTTGGACGCCGTCCGAAGTCAAGTCGGCGCTGATGACGACGGCCGTGGTCGCCGGGGTGCGCAAAGAGGATGGCAGCACCCCGGCCGAGCCTTTCGATAGGGGTGGAGGGCGGATCGACGTCAGCCGGGCCGCCAACGCCGGCATGGTGCTCGATGTCACCCCGGCCCAGTTCAACGCCGCCGATCCTGCCTTCGACGGGGAACCAAAGACGCTGAATCTGCCCAGCTTGGCCGACAGCGCCTGCCCGGCCATCTGCTCGTGGACGCGCACCGTCCGCAACCCCACCAACCGGGCCCTTACCTTCGCCGCCAGCTACGCCGGCGCCGGCAGCGCCACGATCACACCGTCGCTCCTGAGTCTGGGGCCAGGGCAGACGGCGCCCTTTCAGATCGCGCTCGATGTTTCGGCGGCGACCAAAGGCGTTTGGGCTTTCGGCCTCCTGATCTGGCATGAACAGGGGAATCATGCCCCCGACGCCCATTTCCCCGTAGCCGTGATCCCGGTGACGCCGGTGGCTCACGTGCGCGCTTTCCCAACATCGTTGCGCAGCGACCAGGCGCCGGGGAGGAAGGTGACGCGCACGCTCAGCATCGCCAACACTGGCGCCGCCGCCCTCAACTGGCAAATCAAGGAAGACGCATCCGGCCATGCGCTCGCTTTGGACACGTCGCTTGCGGATCAGGGGTCCGCTCTCGAACCCGCTGCCACCCCCCTTGTCCTCAAAGTGGATGATGGTAAGTCGGAATGGGCGCTGGGACTGCCGGGTGGCGGCCAATTCCTGTGGTTCAACCGCTTCACACCCGACCCGGCCCGCTTCCCGATCTCGTTGGAGAAAGTGCAGGTAATGTTCGAGTCGCAGGTCGATGTCGGCGCGCTGGTCGATATCTATGTGTACGAGGACAAAGATGGCGACGGCAACCCCGGCACCGGCGCGGTGCACCGGGCGTCGCTCAAGAATCAGGCCGTGCAGTTCGCCGATGGCAGAACCTTCTCCGAGTTCAGCTTCCCCACGCCGGTGCGATTGAACGGGCCGGGCGACATCCTCATCGGCGTCGTCAACCGCACGGCCGGCGTCGCCGTTGGCAAGGAGGCCGCCTCTATCGACGCCAATTCGATCAAGCGCCGCCGCTCCTGGTTTGGCAGCTACGGCGGCCCGCCCCCCGACCCGCCCGTCCTGCCCGCGCCGCAGAACTGGGGCCTCATCGACGACCTCGACCTCGGCCAGCTTTTCCAGGATGGGAACTGGTTGATCCGCGGCCTGGGCGCCGGACGCGGCCCGTGCGACAGTCCCGCCGACGTCCCCTGGTTGAAGGATATTGCGCCTGCAAGCGGCAGCACGCCGGTCGCAGGCAGTGCATCGGTAGAGATCACGCTCGACGCCACCGGTCTGGCCGTGGGCGATTACAAGGCATCGATCTGCATCGACAGCAATGATCCCGCCGCGCCGCGCCTGGTCGTCCCGGTGGAGATGAACGTGGCAACCACTCCCGCTGTTCAGGTGCTTCCGGCCAGCCTCCAAACCCGGCTTGCGCCCGGCAAACAAACTGTGCAACCGCTCACCATCCGCAATATCGGCGGGCAGAACCTGACCTGGGCGGTGTCCGAGACGAATTCGTTCGGCCAGGCGGCTGTTGGGCCAGCTTCCAGCGCCTCGGCGATCGTGCTCCACGACCAGACCGACCAGCCCGGCAGCAATATCGTCCTTTCGCAGTTCTTCCCCGATCTCCAGAAGCGTGTGCTGGGGGCCGACGATTTCGCCATTCCGGCAGCCGATGGCGGCTGGAGGGTCGAACGAGTAGTCGCTCAGGGGATGTACAGCCCTGACGATGGCCCGGCGCCGAACTTCGATGTCGTCATCTATGCCAACCGTGGCGGCCTGCCGGGAACCGAAGTCTACCGGGCGGCTGGCCTTGCGGCTGCCAGCGATCAGGGCGGGGCCGTCGCCTTCAACCTGCCGCAACCGGCCTTGCTGCAACCGGGCGTCTATTGGCTATCTATTGTGGCCAATATGACCTACAACCCCGGCTCGCAACTTTGGGCCTGGCTGACGCGGGATGTGCAGAACGGCTTCCCCTATGCCTGGGAGGACCCGGACGGCTTGTTGCAGACACCGTGCACCACCTGGAAGCCGGGCGCCAGTGTGTGCAATATTGGCGGCGGCGTCGACCCCGATCTGCTCTTCCGCCTGGAGGGTGTGAAGGGCGCGCCCGTCTGTAACAACACCGGCGACATCGGTTGGCTGAGCCTGACGCCAGCGAACGGCGCGGCGGCGCCCGGCGCCAGCAGCACCGTGCAAGCCACTTTCGATTCCACCGGCCTGACCCCCGGCCTCTACCTCAGGTCGCTGTGCATCAGCAACAACTCCCCCTCCACCCCGTTCGTCATCGTCCCCGTGCAGATGGAGGTGACAAGCCCGCCACCGAAGGTCTTCTTGCCGCTGCTGGCGCGCTAGCTATGCCACCACCGATGCCCCATCAGCGGCGCGGCTGACATAGATGGCCGGGCGGAGAGTCGTCGCCGCGAAATAGTCCTCTTCCACCATGCGGGCAAATGATTCCGCCCGTTCCGCCTGCACCAGGGCCACGGCGCAGCCGCCAAAACCCGCCCCGGTCATGCGGGCGCCCAGGCAACCAGGCTGACGCCGGGCGATTTCGACCATGACATCGAGTGCCCGGCTGGAGACCTCGAAATCGTCGCGCAGGCTGATGTGGCTGGCATCCATCAGCCTGCCCAGGGTGGCGGCGTCGTCGGCCTGCATGGCCGCCGCTGCGGCCAGGGTGCGTTCGTTCTCGCTGACGACATGGCGGGCGCGGCGGCGGGTGGTGTCATCCAGCAGGCCGGCCTCGGCCCCGAATCGCTCGGTGCTGACATCGCGCAGAGCCGGAACCGCGAAGAAGCGGGCGGCGGCCTCACATTGGGCGCGGCGTTCGTTGTAAGCCGAGTCGACCAGGCCGCGGCGGGTGGCCGTATCGAGGATGACGACCACGACGCCGGGGGGCAGCGGCGCCGCCTGGGTTTCCAGGCTGCGGCAGTCGATCAGCAGGGCATGGCCGGCGCGACCGGCGGCCGAGATCATCTGGTCCATGATGCCGCAATTGACGCCAACCCACTCGTTTTCGGCCCGCTGGCCCAGCCTGGCCATGGTCGCCGGCTGCCAGGCGAAGCCCGAAACGGCCTGGAAAGCCCGCGCCGTCGCCAGTTCGATGGCGGCCGAGGAGGATAACCCGGCCCCGCGCGGCACATCGCCCCCCACCACGCCTTCCCACCCTGCCAACCCATACCCGGCGTCGGTCAAGGCCCAGGCCACCCCCTTGAGGTACTCTATCCAACTCGCCTGCTGGCGTTGCAAGTCGGAGAGGTCGAAGGCGGCCCAACGGTCGAGATCGAGCGAATAGACCTTCACCCGACCGTCCGCCCGCGGGCGCAGGGCGATCCAGATGGCGCGCTCGATAGCCATTGGCAGGACAAAGCCGTCGTTGTAGTCAGTGTGTTCGCCGATCAGGTTGACGCGGCCCGGCGCCCGCACGACCACGGCCGGCGCGGCGCCGAAACGGGCCTGAAATGCCTCGACCACTCGGCCTTTAGGGGTGCGATTCATGGTCATAGCCTTGTGGGTGCGCCAAATGCCAGCGCCAGGCGCTGGCGATGATGTCCTCCAGGTCAGGATGCCGGGGTTGCCAGCCGAGTTCGGCCCGGATGCGGTCGCTGCTGGCCACCAGGATGGCCGAATCGCCGGGTCGGCGGGGCTTGACGACCACCGGCAGGGGATGCCCGCTGACGCGGCGGGCGGTCTCGATCACTTCGATGACCGAGTAGCCGTTGCCGCTGCCCAGGTTGTAGCGGGCGAACGGTCGCTCTGCCAACCCTGCCAGCGCCAGCCCATGGGCAAGGGCCAGGTCGTCGATGTGGATGTAGTCGCGGATGCAGCTGCCATCAGGCGTGGGATAGTCGTCGCCGAAGATGGCGATCTCCGACCGTTGGCCCGCGGCCACCTGCAAAACAAGCGGGATGAGATGGGTTTCGGGTCGGTGCGCTTCGCCGCCAGAGCCGGTGGCGCCGGCGGCGTTGAAGTAGCGCAGGATGGCCACACGCAGGCCGTGGATGCGATGATGCCATTCCAGCGCCTGTTCGACCATGTACTTGGTGGCGCCATAGACGCTGGACGGGCCGATGGGGTCGGTTTCGACCAAAGGCGCGTCTTTGCTGGCGTAGACGCCGGCCGTGGACGAGAAGACAAAGCGTCCCACGCCGTGGGCGATGGCGGCATCGATCAGGGTCAGGCTGCCGGTGACATTGTTGCGAAAGAAGCGGCCGGGGTCGCGCATCGACTCGCCTGCCTCGATGAAGGCGGCGAAGTGCAATATGGCGTCGAATTCCTGACCACCTAAGATGCGGTCGAGTACGCTTCGATCCAGCACATCGCCTTCGACAAAGGCGGCGTCGCCAGGGAGGGCCTGCCGATGCCCGCTGGAGAGGTTGTCGAGGATGGTGACGCTGTGCCCGCTTGCCAGCAATTGCTGGGCGACGACGCTGCCGATGTAGCCGGCGCCGCCGGTGACGAGGGTTTTCATGGCCTTGAGGGTTCCTCCGGGTAGGTTTTGTCGCGATCGGGCCGAGGGAAGGGCCGGCGGGTTGGCCGCGATCGTCGCCGGTTGGCGTTACTTGTACTCCGGCAGCCAGTCGCCGTGCGCTTCGATCAGGTCATCGACCAGGGCCGTGATCTGATCGAGATCGAGTTCGGCGGCGGTGTGCGGGTCGAGCATGGCGGCGTGATAGATGTGCTGGCGCTTGCGGGTGAGGGCGGCCTCGACCGTGAGCGCCTGGACGTTGATGTTGGTTTGCATCAGGGCGGCCAGGTGGGGCGGCAGCGAACCGATGCGTGTGGGTTGGATGCCGTGGCGGTCGACCAGGCAGGGAACTTCGACGCAGCATCCGGCCGGGAGGTTGTCGATGAGGCCGTGGTTGCCGACGTTGCCGTAGATCACGGCCGGGCGGCCCGTCTCCATGGCGTGAATGATCTGCGAGCCGTACTCGACGCTGCGCTTGATCTGGAGCAGGTGGTCGAGCAGGCGGCTCATATCGCGCTCGCTGCCGTCGGTGCGCACTTCCTCGACTTCCTCTCCTTCTTCGATGACGCGAAAGCGAACATCTTCCTGTTCGAATACCTTGCGTAGCGCCTCCCAACCGGCCAACTGGAACTCGCAGCGGCGGATGTACTCGTCCAGCGGGATGTTGAAGCCCTCGATCAGGTCGGGCCGGTCGCCCTTGATGAACCACGGTACGTACTCGCTGAAATGCTCGCTCGATTCGGTGACGAAATAGCCGAATTTCTCGAAGAGTTTGTAGCGCACGCGATTGGTCGGCGGCATGCGGCCTTCCTCCATCACTTTGCGGATGGCAGGGTACAAATCCTGGCCCTGGCGCTCGAATTTGAGATAGAAGGCCATGTGGTTGATGCCCGCCACCAGGTAGTCGATCTCCTGGACGGGAACGCCGATGTCAGCGGCCAATTCGCCGGCGGTGTGGGGCACGCTGTGGCACAGGCCCACGCTGTGGATGCTGCTGGCCCGATCCAGCGCCCACATGTTCATGGCCATGGGGTTGACGTATTGGAGGAAGGTCACATCCGGGCACAGGTCTTCCATGTCGCCGGCCATGTCCAGGAGGACGGGGATGGTGCGCAGCCCGCGCATGATGCCGCCAATGCCGAGGGTGTCGGCGATGGTCTGGCGCAGCCCGTATTTCTTGGGGATCTCGAAGTCGATGACGGTGGAGGGGCGATAGCCGCCGACCTGGAACATAGCGATGGCGTAATCGGCCCCGGCCAACGCCTGGCGACGGTCGGTCGTGGCCACGATGGTGGGGGTGGCGCCCAGCGCTTCGGCAATCTTGCGGGCAACGATGGTAGATGTACGCAGCCGTTCGGGGTCGATGTCGTGCAGGCTGATGGTGGAATCGGCCAGATCGGGATAGCTGAGGATGTCGCCGAGCAGGTTCTTGGCAAAGACGGTGCTGCCGGCGCCAATGAAGGTGATTTTGGGCATGGGTGGTGGTCAGATGTCAGTCACTGGCTTCGAGATCGGCTTCGATGGCGGCGAACTGCGCCAATGCCGCCTGCAAGTCCTCGACAATCTCGCGGGCCAGCAGGTTGGGGTCAGGCAGATGGGCGCTATCAGGGATCATCACTTGCGGGTAGTTCGCGCGACATGACGCCGCACGTCATCGATATAGTCTTCGATGGTTCGGGGAGAAGGCAGGTGAAGGCTGTTGTCAGGGTTGTCGGGGTCAAGCGCCCAATTGGCGGGATTGTCGTAGATGTATTGGCGAATGGCGGCCAACGCTCGATCATTGCGCACGATTCTATCGTAGTAGTTGCGTTGCCAGACGCGGACGCCCGGCGCGCCGCGAAGTGCATTGATGCGTTTGGTGCTCTGGTATTTGAAGTAGGCCATGACTTGGCCCAAAGAGCCGGGGATCAATCGTAGGGGCGAGGTCTCCTCGCCCTCGGGTGTGGATACGGGTGTGGGGATGGGCGTGGGAACGGGTGTGGGGATGGGCGTGGAGACGGGCGTGGGGACCACGCCCCTACCGGCCTCGGATTCGTCCGCATCGGATGGCGGCTCCGTGATGCCAATGATGCCATGAAAATGGTTCGGCATCACCATGTGAGCATCCAAGACCACAAGCGGAAATCGCTTTGTCAATTGCAGCCACTCCTCCTCCACGATCTCGCCCCATTGGTTGCGATGCATTTCCCAATCGTAAACATCGCCGAGGAGACATTCACGGTTTTGCACGCAAATGGTGACAAAATAGGGGCCGGGTGATGTATAGTCGTAGCCGGGATGGCGGATCGACCGGCGATGGTGCCTGGTGGGATCGTATTGAGACATAGCATGTAGGGGCGGGGTCTCCCCGCCCCGTGTGGGCGTAGAGGTCGGGAGGTGAAGGCGGGAACGCGGGCGTGGGGATGGGCGTGGGGATGGGCGTGGGGACCACGCCCCTACGACGAGGGTAAATTGGCGGCCCGGCAAGGTCGTAGGGGCGGGGTCTCCCCGCCCCGTGTGGGCGTAGAGATGGGCGTGGGGATGGGCGTGGGGACCACGCCCCTACGACGAGGGTAATTGGCGGCCCGGCAGGGTTGTAGGGGCGGGGTCTCCCCGCCCCGTGTGGGCATAGAGATGGGCGTGGGGATGGGCGTGGGGATGGGCGTGGGGATGGGCGTGGGGACCACGCCCCTACGACGAGGGTAAATTGGCGGCCCGGCAGGGTTGTAGGGGCGGGGTCTCCCCGCCCCGTGTGGGCGTAGAGATGGGCGTGGGGATGGGCGTGGGGATGGGCGTGGGGACCACGCCCCTACGACGAGGGTAAATTGGCGGCCCGGCAGGGTTGTAGGGGCGGGGTCTCCCCGCCCCGTGTGGGCGTAGGGATGGGCGTGGGGATGGGCGTGGGGATGGGCGTGGGGACCACGCCCCTACGACGAGGGTAATTGGCGGCCCGGCAAGGTCGTAGGGGCGGGGTCTCCCCGCCCGTCACCCCGCCCGCCACCCCGCCCGCCACGCCCTTCCTTTTCCGTCCCTTGCTCTGCCCGAATCCTTGCCAACGACACGCTCGCCGGCTCATCTTGCGGGTCTTGCAGATAATCAGCCGGGCCAGTCGCCAGCGGAAACTCGCGCACCGCCACGCCCAACCCCGCCCCCAGGTTCATGGCCGCCCGATCCTGCACCACCCAGCCGGCGGCAGCGAGAAGGGCGTCGATGTGTTGGCGGGCGAGGGCTTCGGGCGAAGGCATTGTGACACGAGTCTAGCCGATCACACCTCACGCGTCAACGCTGGCGTGGCGGCGGCGGCGCCATCTTGCTTGCCCTTGCGCCTCATCCGCGCCCCCAGCCCGGTCTTTTTCCCGACATCGTCGTAGCCCTCGTGACTGTAATAGTAGTAATAGCCGTTGTCCCGCACCGGCATGCGGTTCAGCACCACACCGACGATGCGGGCGTTGACATGCTTCAGTGCATCCACCGCCCGCCCCGCCATCTCGCGCCGCGTCTGCCCAGAGACTAGCACCAGCAGCACCCCATCGACCTGGGTGGAGAGGATGGCGGCATCGGAGAGGACGGTGGCGGGAGGGCTATCCACCACCACGATGTCAGCCTGCATCTCCAGCGCGGCCAGAAGCTCGGCCATGCGGTGCGAGCCGAGCAGTTCGGCCGAGTTGGGCGGCAACGGGCCGGAGGTCAGCAGGCGCAGGCCGGGGACAACGGTTTCGCTCAGTAGCTCGGACGGGTCGGGGTGGGCGACCAGCAGCCCGGCGGTGAGGCCGGTGTTGTTGGCGAGCTTGAACAAGCGGTGTTGGCGCGGGCGATGCAGGTCGGCATCCACCAGGATCACTTGCTGCCCGGCCTGGGCCAGGGCAATGGCCAGGTTGGCCGCCGTCATCGACTTGCCTTCCGATGGGGCCGGGCTGGTGATCATCAGACAGCGCAGAGGCTCATCGACAGAGGCAAACTGCAGGTTGGTGCGAAGCACACGGTAGGATTCTTTGGCGGGCGATTGGGCCGGGCCAAGCCCCACCAGTTCGCTTTCGCCGGCCGCCGCCTCGATAGCAGGCACCGCTCCCAGCGTCGTCAATTGCAGCGCCGACTGCACATCTTCGGGGTTTTTCAGGGTATCGTCCAGGCTTTCGAGCAGGAAAGCGGCGCCCACCCCCACCAGCAGGCCCATCGCCGCCGCCAGGAAGATGGTGAGCAGCTTGTTCGGCCCCACCGGATAGCCGGGCAGGGTGGCGGGTTCGACGATATTGAGCGAATTGACCGCCCCGCGCTCGGTGCTGGAAAGCAGCGCCGCGTAGTTGCTCTGCAACGTGGTCTGTTTGCTTTCCAGCGCCCGCAGTTGCGTCTGGGCCTCGCTGATCTGTTTGGGGTCAAGCAGGGTCGCCAGCTCCCCCTGCTTGCGCTGGATCTCGGCCTTGGTCTGCTGCAACGCCGCCTCCAACTCGTCCAGTTGGCCGGCGATGAATGTCTGTCGTTGCGCGGCTTCGGACTGGGCGCTATTCTGGGTCTGGGCCATCAATTGGTGCGCTAGTTCGTTGGCCACGGCCTGGGCGCGTTGCGGGTTGGCGTCCAGCACCTTCATTTCCACCAGTTGCGTGTCCGGCACCACGCGCACACTGTAATCGGGCAGTTCCGCCAGCCCTTGCGCAGCCAGGACTGCCTGCCGCACCGGGTTGCGCCGGGCCAGGTCGGCGTAGGTGTTGGCCAGTTTCAAGGTCAGCGAATAGTCGTTGCTGTTGGGATTGGGGTCGTTGATCGCCCGCCCGACCATCAGCGTGGCCCGGCTTTCGTACATGAACGGCTGGTTGCGAGTGACGATGACGCTGGCGAGGATGGCGACGAAGGTCGTCGCCGCCACCAGCCACCACCAGCGGCGTAGGGGTTGGAGATAGGCTTTCAGTTCCATGGCGTCTTCTAGATCAAGGTCGAAAAACCCTAAAGGTTTCCAAAACCTTTAGGGTTTGCTGGCAAGGGTTTGCTCGTAAACAGCATCGAGGGCGGGATAGAGCGTGCGGACGTGGTAGTTTGCTTCCACCCAGGCCCGCCCAGCATGGCGCAGGCGTTGGCTGAGGGCCGGCTCCTCCAGCAGGCGCAGCACCGCCTGGGCGAAATCATGGGGGGCGTCGGCCAGGAGGAGGTTCTCACCCTCGCGCACGGCCAGGCCCTCGGCCCCCACCCTGGTCGAGACCATCGGCAGCCCCCACAGCCAGCCATCCAGGATCTTCACCCGCGTCCCGCTGGCCGTATGGACGGGCACGATGAAGACATCGGCCTCGGCCAGGAGGGGGGCAGGGTCGGCCACATAGCCCAGAACTTGGATGCGCGGGTCGGTGGCGAGGGCGCTGACGGTGGCGGGGGGCTGTTTGCCGGCGATCATCAGCCGAACATCGGGGCGCTGCCGGTGGATGAGGGGCAGCACCTGCCGGGCAAACCAGAGCACGCCGGCGCTGTTGGGCGGCCAGAGCAACGCCCCCAGGTGCAGGATCGTCGGCGCCGGCCCGGCTTTGTGAACCACGGCTGCGGTCGCGGCCGGATCGACGGCGATGGGGATCGTCCGGAAGCGGCCGGACAGGCGGGCGGATTGAATGGGTGGAAAGAGTGCGAGCAAGTGGCGGCGGTCTTCGTCCGAGACGGTGAGGACGGCATCATAGCACGAGCAGCAGTCGGCCTCGAAACGGGCGAAGGCAACGGCTTCGCGCTGCATGATCCGCCGTCGCCAGGCAGATGGCTCGGCGGCGGCCAGGCGTCGCGCCAGGACATGGACGGCGTTGTGCTGGTCGAGCACGGTGGCAGGGCGCTGGCGCATCTGCGCCGCCGCCCACTGCCCCCACCCCGCCATGGCCGTCTGGTCGGCATGAACCAGGTCGAACGAGGTCTCGCGCACCCGCTGTGCCAGGCATTGGCGCATGGCGGGCATGTCGTCGCGCTCGATCACGAACGGCCTGCCCGATACCAGCCCTCTGGCCACCGCCCGCAGGTTGTGGGCCAGCGAGCGCCGGATGGCCACCGGATGCACGGCCTGGCAAAAGCCTTGCAAATGCTCGATGGCCGCCGGTGGGTCGTCGGGCCGCACAAACGAGACCAGCGTCAGTTCGTGTTTGGCGGCCAGATGGCGCAAGACGTGATAGGCGCGCACCTTCGGCCCGGCATCGAGCGGGTAGGGCAGCACCTGGGTGAGGAAGAGAACTCGCGCCATTCGCTCCCAACACGCAAAACTACTTCTTATTGCGTATTAGTCAGATCCCACGAAACTTAACGATTTCGGCCAGGGTTTTGACCATGATGCTCATGTCGAGCCAGAGATTGACATGAGCGACGTAGAAAAGGTCGTATTCCAACTTGATGCGGGCGTCCTCGTGGGTGTTGGCGTAGGGGTGACGCACCTGCGCCCAACCGGTGATGCCCGGTCGCACGGCATGGCGGGCGCGGTAGAAGGGCAGGGTTTGGGCCAGCGCCTCGACGAATTCAGGTCGTTCGGGGCGTGGGCCGATCAGACTCATCTCTCCGGCCAGGACGTTGACACACTGCGGCAGTTCGTCCAGGCGCGTAGAGCGCAAGATGCGGCCGACGGGCGTCACGCGTTGGTCATCCTTCGTCGCCCACACGGCGCCGGTTTCCTTTTCGGCATCGGGCGACATGGAACGGAATTTGAGACAGATGAACGGCTTGCCACCCCGACCGATGCGCGTTTGCCGGTAGAACAGAGGGCCGGGTGAGGTCAGGCGGTTGGCGACGAGGAGGGGCGGGATCAGCATGGCCAGCAGAACCAGGCCGACCAGGGCGCCCAACACATCCGCCGCCCGCTTGGCCCCGCGGCTCAGCCGGTCGCCGGCGGTTTCGTGCATCGGCATGACCAGATGGAGGTCCTGGCCGATGTGTTCGACCGGGACGCGGCCCAACAGCCGCTCGTAGAAAACCGGCATGGTGCTGAAGCGGATGCCCATTTCTCGGCAGCGTAAGATGGCGTCGAACAGGGCCACATCGATGGTATGGCGGTGGGTGATGGCCAGGACGATCTCATCGATGGCCAGGCTGTGGGCCAATCTCGGCAGATCGTTCCGTCCCCCCACCACTGCGATGCCGGCGACCGCCCGATCCCGCAGGGCCGGATTGTCGTCGATCAAGCCGGTGATCTGGCAGCCGGCCTCGCGGAAGGGGTTGGCCGTGTCGCCTGCTTCCGGTTCGGTGCGCAGGGCGGCGACCAACGACCTGCCGGCATGGCCGGCCCCGACGATCAGAACCCGCTGTTTGAACCAGGGTTGGCGGAACAAGAGGCTGTAGAAGCTGCGCCACCCTGCCATGCCCAGGGCCGACGCCGCCAGAAAGAGAAACAGCGGCTCTCGTGCGCCAAAGGCGGGCGTGAGCCAGGGGACGAGCGCATAAGTGAACACTGCTAACACGGCGGCGCTTGCGGCGGCGCGGGCGCTATTCCAACTGTTGGCGGCCCGCGCCAGATTGTAGACGTCGAAGAAAACAGCCCAGGCGCACCAGACCACGGCCAGGGTCAGAAACCATGTCAGCGATCGCAGGGCATGCTGTGGCAGAGTTTCCAGGCCGAAGTGAGCGACCAGGGCGAGCAGCAGCGCCCCTTCGATGACCGCGAGATCGCCCAAACAGAGCAGCAAACGGCGCTCGGAGATGCTGAGGCGCAGGCTGGGCAGGCCGACGCGACGGCGCCAACCGTGGGTTCGGGCCGGGCGCAAGAGGATTTCATCGGGTGATAGGGGACGGGGTAGGGTCATGGCGTTATCCTGTCGTTCCCTTTGGCGGCAAGCCGGGTGTAGGTCTGTTGGAGGGCCTCGAATTCCAGGACGCGTTGCTGGTCGTACCAGGCTCGCCCTGCCGCACCCATTTGCGCCAGCCGGGCCGGGTCGTCGAAGGCGGCGGCCAGCGCGGCGGCCAGCGAAGGCGCATCGCAAGGCGGTGTGACCCAGCCGGTGATCCCAGGCTGAACATATTCGGCCAGGGCGCCCGAATCGGCGACGATGACTGGTTTGCCAAAGAAATAGGCGGCGGCAACCAGGGCCGATTGGGTAGCCGAGACATAGGGCAACACGACCAGGGCGGCGCTGCCGAAGAGCATTACCGTCTCCTCGTCGTCCAGCCAGTGGTTGCGTAGTTCGACGCCCGCCGGCAGCGTCCCCTGCCAGCAGGCTTGCACGTCGCCCGCCCCGGCTACCACCAATGATGGCGGCTGATCGCCGGGGAATCGTCCCGACTCCGCCAGCCGTTGCCAGGCCGAAAGGAGCACATCCAGGCCCTTGTAGGGCAGCAGGCGGCCAAAGAAGAGGGCATACGGGCGTCTGCCGGTAGCCGCAGTGGGATCGGGTCGCTGGCCGCGCAGCCTGGACTCGACGGCCTGGCTGAACATGAGGTGGAGGAGCGGCGTGGTTGTGATCTTGGCCGGAGGGTGGCCGCTCGCCAGGAGGCGCCGGCGGTAGACCTGGCCATGGACGAGGATATGGTCGGCCGAGTGCAGCACCAGCCGATTCCAGAGGCGGACGAGAAGGGAGGAAAGCGCCCCGCCGCCCTGGTGGGGGTCGAGATCGTGCAGCGTGTGCATGGTTGCGCTTTGCAGCCGGCGCAGCAAAAGCGGGTTCCAGAGGTGGGGGGCGGTGAAATGGTTGACGTCGGCCTGGAGGCTTTCGAGGACAGCAGCCAGGCGGCGGAAGGTGCGGAGCTGCAAACCCTCGCTCGAGAAGCCGGTCGTGCGGTTGGCAAGCGGCGTGCGCTGATGAAGGCTGGCGGCATAGCGGTCGCGGGGTAAGCGTGCGCTGCTAACCAGATGGACTTCATGGCCGCGTTCGCTCATGCGGTTGGCCAGGTCGGCGGTGTATTGGTGCATGCCCAGGGTGGGGGACAGGCAGATGTAGGCGATCCGCATTGCTTGAGGCTCCGGTCACTGGTGGAACGGCCTGGCCGACCAGTTTCATCCCACCCAGTCGCTTGGCGACGCCCCGACGATGATGGAGCATTGCGACAAGTCGCTGAGAGAAATCGCTGCTATTTGGGCGGCGCGTGTGACAACATGGGCAATTCGCTCATGGTCATGGGCGGCAAGCTGGGCATGGATGTGCGCCTGTGTGCATCCTGGTCGCTGCGGTCCGAAGATGGCCTGGTGGCGATTTGCCGGCAGACCGCGGTGGAGACCGGCGACCCGTCTGACCCTGACTGAAAACGTGGCCGAAGGCGTCGCTGGCGTGGATGATATGCACACCAATGTATGGGTCTCGATCCGCGTGCTCGATCGAAGCTTTGCTTCAAACCGTACCTACTGAAAATAGAAGCGAGTTAGTGATCCATGTTACTATCATTTAGTACGGGGGGGGTATACTTTGACTTATCAACATCTCAATTTTGCGTCCAAAGATCCCAAATAGTTTGAGGATAAAAGAAACCAATGATGAAGCACCTCGTTGCTATCATAGTTAGTGTATTGCTAGCTTCTTGCATCCTTGTGCTTGGTGTGTTAGCACGGGGTAATAGCAATCAAGCTGGTGGCGGGCAACAAGCCAGGTCGAATGCTTCACAAGCCCCATTTCAAGCCAATGGTGCATTTCGCGCCAAGGCATTCATGAGCGGTAGCTATGACGGCGTCAATGGAACCCTTGAGATTGCTGATCCTGTGTTGCGACGTCCCCCGCCCGAATTCTCAGCTTCGCAAGTGGCAATTGTATTTCCACAGTCCCAATGGATTGAAGCAGGCTGGACAAAGGATGCCGGCATCGACTGTAATCCATGGTTGTATTGGGCCACCAATCCTGGATGGGCGAACAGAGTCGCACCAGCTATCATTGGCAGGAAGTATCGTTTTGCAATTGCTCTTGCTAATCAGACATATTATCTATGGCGGGTGCGCATCACAGACGACAATACCAACCAAGTTATCTTTCTCAAAGAAGACATAACGACTTCAGTAAGATTCACGAAAGGCATTCAGATTCAAGCAAATGGTGAGGTTGGCATCACAGACACCCCAGATATGGGCATTTCAGGATTATTGAACCTTAAATACCGCCTCAAGCCTGGCCCGGATTGGCCATTCTGGGATGCAACTTCAACGCGAGCTGACAATCCGTATCGTATCGCTGCCATTACTATGTATTCCTTCCAAGTCAGTGGAAATCAAGGTAGATACGGTTTTTATTGTCAATGATTTTAGGTAAGTTTTCATTTTTCGTAAGTGTTCACCTTAGAGATGCGACGCACTTTGCGAGCGTAAATGACTTGGGTTTCAGCGCCATGCAGGTCATGAAGTCGCTCAAAGTGCGTCGCACCTGAACTGATACCATTTTTCGAGGTAATTTCATGGAGAATATCTTATTCCATACCGGAAAGGCTGTCATAGCAATAAGCAGACTGGCTGTAGGTGTGACAGCCATTATTTTCCTGGCAAGTTGTGGCAGTCAAAACGATTCTAGTTTCGTGGACGCTTTTCAACCACCAGCAACGATAGAAACAGTAGTTCAGCCCACTCAGACACATCGAACAATCGAGTTGGAGTCGTGGCAGCCAACAGGTCAGGATCAAGTCAACAATGTATCGATCAGCCTAGCTTGGCATAGCATTGCCATGGGTGAAGGCTATACCGATATCGTTTACTCCTTGACTTCTACCTCACCTGATCACCAGTATGATTCTTTGCGCCCTCAGAGCGTAACGCTAAGGATGAATCAAGATATCGATCCCGTTGCTGGCAAGATTATTCCTCTATCCGATTGGCATGGTGCTAGTATAGGTGTGCTCCGTTTTCCGGGACGCCTTGCTAATAGTGAGTTCCTGCAAGTCGAAATGAATGGCGTAGAAGTCGATGAAAAAGGCCTTCCTGGTTTGTGGCCCTTACGTCCGTTCAAGAATATCAATCCTGGCGCCGATGAGCTCCGATCTGTAGTCTTTTTCCCCCGAGCAGGTTACTTGATTGCAGGCCCGACAGCGATCTCATTCAACGGTTCGGGGGTATATTTGGGAAATATGATCGATGACGTACAACGGCTATCTCGCGGATTAGAGCGCGGGCCTTGGGAAGTCGATCGTAGCCAAGTGCCTCAGGCAACACCTACACCCATCGGTTCAACTGCTGACCATGAGTTGACATTACGATTGGCTGACAATGGTACCGGCCAAGTGCACTTCGTGTCATTCAAAATTACATCCAATGGCGCATTGATCGATGTTCGAACGTTTGACGGCATGGCACATCCCTTACTTCCAGGACTCCGAGATGAAAATACTAAAGATGTACAGGTAACAACAATGGCACAATCAACCATTGCTGAAAAACAAGTTGGTGATAGTTTTGTTACACTTGCAGAAGCCAAAGAGCGTTTCCCATTTCCCCTCAAAGTGCCAGCAACTCCCCCAATTGGCGCAAATATAAAACAGATCGACTATTTAGTGCTTGTCTCTGGCAATGAACTGGTTGATTTTGTCGGAATAATCTATGACAATGGTTTGACGATTACTCAACGTGTAGTCCCTATTGGTGTAGATCCAAATTCTATTGTGTCACCAATTGAGAAAATCACTCATGATGTGAACATAAATGGTATTCGTGCAAAAAGTAATAATTTTGGTACATTTCATTCTGAGAGTGGCGATTATACTTATCCTTCTCAAGTATTCTGGTATGATAGTGGTGTTTTCTACCATCTCTGGGCAGATGGAATAGCTCAAGAAGAATTACTCAGAGTGGCCGAGTCATTGACGCCGGTCGAAAAATAGATACTCGGGCGATCTGCCACTCAAGACTTGATGGCAGGCGGCGAAGCCAGCCGGGGGCGGGGATGTGCGTGGCGATCAGGAGGCCGTCCTCCGACAGCGCGCGCGTGGCGAGTCTGTCTCGGCTTTGGCGCGCGGCGGCTGCATCCGACCATACTGCCGCCCAGTCGGGATGCTGGGCTTTGAGGACGTGGTGGTAGAGGTCGCCCAGGTAGTAGAGTGTGCGGCCCTGCGAATGGACGCGCACGATCTGGTGGCCGGGCGTTTCACCGGGCACGGGGAGACTGCGCCACCCTGCCATGCCCAGGGCCGACGCCGCCAGAAAGAGAAACAGCGGCTCTCGTGCGCCAAAGGCGGGCGTGAGCCAGGGGACGAGCGCATAAGTGAACACTGCTAACACGGCAGCGCTAACGCCGGCGCGGGCGCTGTTCCAACTGTTGGCAGCCCGCGCCAGATTGTAGACGTCGAAGAATACGGCCCAGGCGCACCAGACCACGGCCAGGGTCAGAAACCATGTCAGCGATCGCAGGGCATGCTGTGGCAGAGTTTCCAGGCCGAAGTGAGCCACCAGGGCGAGCAGCAGCGCCCCTTCGATGACCGCGAGATCGCCCAAACAAAGCAGCAAACGGCGCTCGGAGATGCTGAGGCGTAGGCTGGGCAGGCCGACGCGCCGGCGCCAACCGTGGGTTCGGGCCGGGCGCAAGAGGATTTCATCGGGTGATAGGGGACGGGGTAGGGTCATGGCGTTATCCTGTCGTTCCCTTTGGCGGCAAGCCGGGTGTAGGTCTGTTGGAGGGCCTCGAATTCAAGGATGCGTTGCTGGTCGTACCAGGCTCGCCCTGCCGTGCCCATTTGCGTCAGCCGGGCCGGGTCGGCGAAGGACAATTTAGGCGGAGTCTGACGCACCTGCGGGTTCTTGGCGCAATGGGCGTATCGGGGGGTGCTGACTCCGCCATCGATGACTCAAAATGCCGAAAGTTCGGAGAGCAACCGGCGATAGGTGGCTGTGGGCAGGATCGGCCGGCCCAGCGACTCCGCCAGCCGGGCGGCGAAGAAACGAGGCCAGTAGGCCAGGCGGACAAGCATCTTGAATCGCTGCACTCGCGCTTCGCCGCCAAATTTGCGATAAAAGTGGACCTTGCTGCGGTAGAGCTGCATCACCATTTCGTCGGGCAATTGGTCGGCGCTGGCGCCCCCGAAGTGCGTGACCACGGCGGCAGGCTCATACCACAACTCCCACCCTGCCTGGCTGAAGCGATAGCAGAGATCGACTTCCTCAGTGTACATGAAGTAGGCGTCATCCAGCCAACCGACCTGGTGCAGGGCTTGTCGGCGCAGGAGAAGACAGGCGCCCTTGATCGCCTCCACCCGGCGCGGGGTGACGGTATCCCAGCGATGGATGGGATAGGTGGCGCGGGGGAACAGCCGGTCGAGGAAGATCAGCCGCCAGAACTCGCGTTCGGGTGTGAGCATGGGATGGCAGGATGGCTGCAACGAGCCGTCGGCGTTCAGGAGCCGGGGGCCAACGGCAGCGGCCTGCGGGTGGCTGGCGAGGAAGTCGAGCAGGGCGGCCAGGGCGCCAGGGTGGAGGATGGCGTCGGGGTTGAGCAGCAGGATGGCGTCGCCAGATGCCTGCGCCAGGGCCTGGTTGTTGGCGCGGGCGAAGCCTACGTTTTCGCGATTGGCGATCAGCCGGACGCTGGGAAAACGCCCGGCCACCATCTCGGCGCTGCCATCGCTCGAGGCGTTGTCGACGACGAAGGTCTCGATTGCGCCTGCGCCCCGGTCGCCTCCCCCTTCTCTCTGCACCGATTCCAGGCAGCGGGCCAGCAGGTCTCTGGTGTTCCAGCTGACGATGATGATGGAAAGACGCATGGGATTGGTTGGGCCGCTGGCCAGGCGTTTTGTAAAGCGGGCGCTGCGCCTGCGTTTCTAGCGCCCTTCGACCACCCCAGTCAGGACTTGATCGACTTGAGCCGCGAAGCTGGCCAGTGTGTGCTGTTCTTGCCAACGCCGCCGGGCATTGGCGCCTAGCTCTGCTCGCAACGATTCGTCGGTCATCAGCCGGGCGATGGCGGCGCGCAGGGCGGCGGCGTCGCCCGGGGGAACAAGGAGGGCGGTTTGACTATCGGTGACATAGTCGCGTGTGACCGGCGTATCAGAACAAACGATGGGCCTGCCCACCGACATAGCGGCCAACAGGAGCGAAAGCCCGGCGGCATGATAGACCGGGCGTAGGGGAATCGCAACCACGGTGGCGTTGGCCACCGCCGCAAAGTACGCTTCGCGGGGCATCAGGGCCTGGACAAGGACGTTGGCAGGAGCGCCCACCTTGCCCAGAGAGCGGGCCGGGGCGTTGAGCCGGGCGGGGACATCGAGACCGGCGAGCGCGGTCAGGAATGTGTCGTAGTCGCGGTCGGTTTGGCCGCCGGTGAAGACATAGGGCGCCTGCCTGTTGCCGAGGGGACGCCGGTCGATCCGGGCAAGGTGCTCCTGTACATCGTAACTGCCCAGGTGACACACCGATGTTCGAGCAGACGGCAAGCCGAAGGAGGCTGAGTAGTAAGCGGCTTCCCACGCCGATGGCACGGTGAAGGCAGCCACCGTTTGCCACCAACGGCCCAGCAAGGGCTGAAAGCGGCGCAGATAGACTTGGCAGAGAAGGTGAGGATAGCTAAAGGGGGATGGGGTCGGCGCCGCAACCAACGCAGCGCAGCCAGCGGGGCGCCGTTCTTGCTCTCCCAAGCTACTATCACATCAAAATCCTTGTGGCGTGCGATCTGCATCGCCCGAACGGCCAGTTGCAGACCTGTGCCAAAGCGCGCCCACGGCCCCAACAGTGGGGAAAGGCGAGGCGAGTCGGGGCCGAATACGTACTCCACCTCATCGTGGTTGTCTGGCAGGAGGTTCCAAAGCCAACGGTCGGTGGGGTGGACCGGCCAGTCCACGGTGCAGAGAATACGCATGGGGGCTGCCTACTCGACCACCGTGGCAGCACCGGCCCAGTCGTCGTCGGCGTAGAACCTGGCCGCCGCCTCGCCCGCGCCTTTGCGAAGGCGTCGGATTTCGTCCGGGGTCAGGCGCTGCACCCAGGTCAGGGCGGCGCTGCGGCTATCGCGGGGCCGAAAAAGGGCGTCGCCCGCGTTTGCTTCGGCGGGGTTGCTGACGGCGCTGTATTCCCGAATCGCCCGCATACTGCCGGGGGACCAGGCCAGGCCCAGAGCGGCGTACAGGGCCTCGAATCCAGGCAGTGGCGCGGCCGCCAGGTCTTCGTAACGGACGAACTGCCAGTCGGGGTGGGCAAGCTGGTAGTGGTGGATGGTGTGGTGGATGGCGTTCCACAAAAGGATCGCCTGGTCGATGATGTCGTACTGGCGACGACAATAGGCGTCGATGGCGGCGGCGAACGGCTGCAAGTAACGCTCCAGCAGCAGCGGCTGGTCGCGCCAGTGGCGGAAGTCGAAACGCCAGTTCAGCCGCTTGAGGCTGGAGGCGAAGGCGGCGGGGTGGCGGATCATGACCACGACGGCAGTGCGATAACGTTCCGCCAGCCATTCGGCGGCGAAGAGGGCGAATGGGTCTTTGAGCAGGAGCCGCCGCCGCCGGATCCGGGCCATACTGTAGCCTCCCCACTGCCGCCAGATGTTGCCCAGGCGCCGCCAATCCTGCGCCCGCCGCGCCTGCGCCAGGACCGGGTAACGCAATGCCATCAGGTTTTCGAGCATGGGGGTGAAGTCGGCGGCGTTTTCAGGGCCAATGTAGGGATAGACTGGATGGTGTTGATCAGGTTGCCAGGCCGAGGGGCGGATGGGGTCGAAGGGGTGCAGCGGCTCGAAGATGTAGCAGACCTGGCCCGACCGCTTCAGCATCTGCCCCACCCAGGTCGTGCCCGAACGATGGGCGCCGGTGACGAGGATGGGCGGGCGCTGGGCCGAACGTGTTTCAGCCTTCACAGCATCCTCCGCCGCGCCCGCTCGGCGGCGCCTTCGACTAGGGCGCAAAAACGCTCGCCGAGCGCCCGCCAATCGTATCGCTCCTCCACCAGCCGCCTGGCGTTCTGGCTTAGTTGGCGGCGCAGCGATTCATCGTGCAATAATCGCAAGGTGGCCCGCGCGAAGTCTGCCGGCTCATCGGCGATGAGCAAGTGCTCACCCGCGCGGACGTCCAGCCCTTCGGCGCCTTTGCTGGTGGATACGACTGGGGTTCCCAAAGCCATCGCTTCCAGGATCTTGAGGCGAGTGCCGCCGCCGTGCCTGAGGGGAACGATGCAGACCGCCGCCCCTGCTATCAATGGCCGCACATCCTCCACATAGCCGCTGAGCCGCACCGAATCGTCGAGCGCCAGCCCTCCCAGATCGACGCCGTCATAAGCGCCGGTGATGGTAAGGCGCACGGCTGGCGCTTCTCGTCGCAAGAGTGGCAGAATGTCGGCCAGAAAGAAGCACATGGCATCGTAGTTGGCGTGGTAGCTGAGGGCGCCGCTGTAGACAAGGCTCTGGGACGCTGGCCAGGCGAGTCCAGGCCGGTTGTGGTCGCAATCGACGCCGTTGGCAACCATCTCCACCGGCCCCTGCCGCCCCGGAAAGGCAGCCAGCATCGCCTGCTGGTCTGCTTCCGAGACGGCAGTGCAGAGATCGAAGCGGGGATAGAGGTGGGCTTCGTAACGGCGTACTTTCTGCCATCTGAGCCAGGCCTGGGCGCGGGCCATCGGCGTTGTCTGAGCATGAAGACGTTCTGCGGCCCAGCGTCGGTGTGAGTTGTGCTCCTCCAGGATGCGGGCGCCGCTCTGGCTCTGCAGGGCGTAGGCGGCGGTGACGGTGGTGGAAGCAATCACGGCGTCGTAGCGGGTGTGGGCGAGCAACTGCTGCATCCGGCGGGTCATCGCCGGCACGGGGCGGCTGGCGGCAGGCTGCAAGAGGAAGAAGCGCAGTTTCCAGGCCAGGCCGCGCTGGAAGGGATTGTGGGGAACGATCTCGACACGGCGGCAACAGGTTTGCAGCAGGTGGTCAGGATCGGGCGGGAGAGGGCCAAAGGCAAAGGAGAGGAGGGTGAGATCATGCCGCCGCCCCAGGGCGCGCAGCAGATGATAGACCCGGTGTTTGGAACCGTTGTCGACGGGGTGAGGAAACCAGGTGGTAATGTAGAGCAGTTTCAAGGCCAGAGGTGGTGGACGGGATGGCTGCGAAACTGGCATCGACTGATGAGCAGGCGCTCTGTCTCTCCCCGGCTTTCGGGGAGGACGACGCGTTTCGTTTCAGGTCCAGGCCTGGCCTTCCTGCTCATATCCTAGTCCCACCAACAGGTCATGGGCGATCTCATCGAAGCGTTGCACGTGGGCCGGCCGGAAGTGATTGCGCCAGTCGCCCGTAATCCCTTTGCGAAAGTGGGAGCTGACGTCCTCTTCGCCCGGTTGTCGTCCCCTGTGCCAGAACCGACGGCCCGCTGTGAGACGAGCGAAGCGGTTGCGTCGCACACTTTCGGCAACCTGGTCTGGCGAGGCTTCGATGCCCAGCTGATGTAGAACTCGAGTGAACACCGGAACCGGATCTGAGGCGAGGTCTTCATAACGCACACAACAAACATCGACATCGCTGGCCAGCCAGGATAGGCTGATTTCGTACTGTTCGCGCACGTTTTCCAGCCCTGGTCTGCCCTCGATCAAAGTCATGAGCGCCTGGTCGTCATCCATGGCCGCCAGTTGTTCGCGCCAGCGGTGACTTCTATCGCGCCGGATATGGTACATGCGTGAGACGACCTGATCGCGCGGGTCGCGCAGCATGACCACCACACCAATGCCTTGTTGGGCCAGAATCTTTGCCAGTTCGGGTGTAAAGCGATCGTGGCCATGTATGATATGCCCAGACCCAACACTGCGATAGCCGGCGATCTCACCCTGGAAATTGCCCGCGCTGCGGTAGCCAGGAAGTGAGCACAAGAGCATCGCCATCCAGGTAGTGCCGGTCTTGGGTGTGCCGTTGACCAGCACCGATCTCCGTGGCGCCATCGATCCCTTCCTCATAGGCTGGTCATCGCACCGCTGGCCACCGCTTCCGTGCCATCTGAGCCGCCATCATCGACGACGATCACTTCGAATCTGTCGCAGGGGAAGGTCTGCCGGGCCAAAGAGGCCAGAGTTTGCTTCAACATCGCTTTGCGGTTGTAGGTCGGGATGATGACACTGACGTAACTCATGGCTTTCATATGGCCAGCGTTTGTCAACTCTCGATAATGCGGGCCATTTTTCCCATCCAATCATCCAACGAGAAGGTGGCCCTCACCCATTCCTGTGCGCGTCTGCCCATTGCCTCTGCCAATTCTGGCTTGTTCCACAAATAACCGATGGCGTCGGCCATCGCTTCAGGATTGCCGATTTCAACCAGTATCCCTGTTTCACCGTCGAGAACATAATCTGGCATCCCAGGGGTTTTCGATGCGATAACGGGCTTTCCCATGGTCTGCGCCAACAACGCCGAAGTGCTGCCCGCGCTCCACTGTGTTGTTTTTTGTAGGGGGATGACCACAAAACGACATTGCTCATAGCACTGGCGGAGTTCCAGCAGGGATACGAAGGGCTTTGGCGCCACATTTTCGGGCAGATATCCGCGGTCGATGTCTCCCCTCTCTGGCATCCAGGCGCTGCCCAGGCGCAGGTGACAGGCGATGGTGGGCAGCCTGCGCATGGCCTCGATCAGCGTCGGGTAATCGCGTTTCGAGAGGCCGAGGCTCAGGATGTGGTCTGTGGCCGCGGCGGGCGTCCGATTGGCGCCTGGCGCAAAGAAGCTCATATCGACGGGGAAAAGGACCTGTTCCATCTGGTTCAATCCTTGCCCCAACGAAGTCTGCAAAACACTTGCTTCTGCCCGAGTCGGAGCGACGATGACATCCCATTTCTGAAATATCTTGGCCGTTTTCACCAATTGCAACCGATGCCACAAAAGCAAATGATGTTCGATAACGATCTGCTTGACGGATTTTGGGAGAAAATGAGCGATTGGGATGGCAATTCGTTCTGACATCATGAGAACGCGGATATAACCGCCTTTGCGCACCAATCGGGCCACCCAGATCGCCTGCCTGAAATCAAGCCGTGACTTCTGCTCGAGCCAGCGCGCCGGCGTGTTGGCCTGAAAACGATTGACATCCACATAGTCGGCTCGTAGTTGCCTGGCAAGCTCCAGATAGTCGATGCGCGGGTGTAAGCCGGCCTCGATCCTTTCTGCTATGCCGGCCGGGGTTGGGCTAGACGAGACAATCAAAGCGCGCATTCTCACAGGGCCGGGCGATGTTCTTCCAGATATGCATACCCATCATTTTTCGCCATGCGCGCCGCCAGAGCCACCAACCCTCCCATCAGCACCCAGCCCATCACGCTGGCGCGAAAGCCGGGGAAACCGATGTTGTAGACAAAGGGAAGGAACCAATCGCCCAACAAGCCGCTGGCCAACATGGCGATGAACCCGGCCAGGACGCCGTGCGCAAAGGCGGAGTCGAAGTCGCCGCCGTCCCGCAAGCGGCGGGCGGTGCGCCAGGCCAGCCGCCCAAAGGCGCCTGCAAACCAGAGAAAAGCAGCCAGCCCGACGATGCCGCTGAAGGCGAAAATATCGTAGTAATTGTTGTGCGTCGAGACGTTGGCACGGCGAAAGAGATAATCGGCAACCAGGTCGGGGCGCGACCAGGTGTAGTGACGATAGGCAGCCAGACCGAGGCCGAACCAGGGTCGTTCGCGCACGAATTCCCAGACGATCCGCCAGTGCGCCAACCGCCCGCCGCCACTCTTGGCGATTTCTCTATCGAACTGCAATCCCACCATCAGTTTGTCCAGGTTGAGCCAGATTGCCACGGCGCCGATCACGAACAAGAGCAGAGCCAGGCGCGGGAAGCGCAAAGCCAGGAGCACGCAGCCGACGATGAGAACCGGGACCCAACCCGAAAGCCAAAGCACGCCGGCCACAAAAACCAGGAAATAGAGCAGCGCCGCCAGGGCTGCAGCCAGGAAGCATCGGGCCAGCGCCGGCAGATGGCGATTGAATAGCATCTGGCTCAGGGCCATGGCTGCAAACCACACCCCAAACAGACTGGTCATCGCACCGCCGCTCACTATCGACTCGACCCCATTTTGTTGCTCCGCCAGCATCCTGGCGCCGATGGCCGCAGCGCCCACGGCCAGGAAACTGAAGGTCGTCCAGCGCAGCCATCGCTCTTTCTCTAGTAGATTGGCCGCCAGCCACATCGCCGCCAGCGAGAAGGCGTAGATCGCCCATTGGCCCAATTGCACCGCCAGCGCGTTGGCCGGCTTGGGCACGAAGGGATCCCACATGAGGTCGCCCAACACCCAGGCCAGCGTGATCATTGCCAAGAAAGCCAGCATCGGCAGGTTGACCGGTGTGCGGACAAAGGAGAATCGCCGGTGGCGCACCATCGAGAGCAACCAAAGCCCGAGGAAGACCGGCACGGCCACCACAGCGACGTTCACCCGCACCACATTGCTGACCTGGAAATCAACCGGCACAAAGAGGGCGATCAGTGGCAGCGCCATCAGTCCTACGGCCGGCGCAATCAGGAACAAGGCCGCACCCAGGCCACCTACAACGGCCAGAAAAAGCAGCGGCGAGGCCCGCGCCCCGGCCAGAACGGCGACGCCGAGGGCGCCAGCAATGACCAGCAACGCTTCGGGCCGCAAACGCACTGCGCTCTGCCTGATGAAACCGCCGCGCTCATTGCCCTGCCGAGGCCATGCCGACTCGCTCATGCCCGACCTTCCTCTTGCGACCAGCGTCGCGCCAAAGCCGCCCGCATCTCCGGGCTGTAGAAATGCCGGGCGTAGCGCGAATCGTAAATAGTCCGACAAAGCGACGCCGGGAGCTTGAAGGTTGTGGTCACGGTTTGATAGGCGGCGGCATAGCTTTTGTTTTCGGCCACATTGGCTTTCACCAGGCTGAGGGGGGCCGGATGCCCCACGAAGGAGCCAATACGGTCGGTGTTGCGATCGAGGTCTTCCAGGCGCAAGGCCAACAGCCGCACCCTACCCAACTCGACCAAACCATAACCCGCTTCCCGATCGAAGGGATGGTCGAAGATATCGATGCCGAAAACCTGCTTCAATTCCGACTCGAACCACACATGGCACTTGTCCGTTCGCTCAGCATAGTTGGTGAAAGCCGCCTCCATCCTGGCCAATACCCCTTCGACGTGGACGCCGCCATCGCTTAACGTCAGTTCGGGGTAATACAGGCGGATCTGCTCGAAAAGCTCCGAAATCCGGCGGGCGACGGGGTCGCGCACCAGGGTGACGATCCACCATTGACGGTCTGGCTGGCGGTCGAGCTGCCAGCGCAGGCTTTGGCTCTCGCGCAGATGTCGTTCGATTTTTGCGCCCGCCGCTCGATAGCGATCTTCCTCGGCCCGAATGCCCGCGGGCGAGAGCCAATGGACGTGATAGATGGGATGAGGCAACTCCAGGCTCCTCAGCGTCATATAGACCGTCCGCGACCCGACCTTGCCCATTTGATAGACGAGAATGGCCGGTTGCCGGTTCTGCTGCTGCCGGTACAGCCACAGCCGTTCGCCGAACGAATACTTCGCCGCGCGGAGAAGGTGCACAGGGCCGCCGATTAACGGCGCCGCCTGCAATCGTTCAAGGTTTGGCCTGGGCATGGTTGACAATTCGCCTGGCGCGAAGGAAGTAGTTGGCGCGATCCTGGGCGCTGGCGCCAAGCAGCAGATAAGTCAAGCCAAAGATAAGCGAACTGCCAGCGACATCGAAGGCGACGACGCCCCAATTCGAGATGGGTAGCCACTTTTGCGCCAGGAAGAGGAAGGCAGCCGTCGCTATCATCGGCCAAAGCACTGGCCGCAGCAACTGCCATAGCACCGCTCGATGCGAGAGGCCGAGCTCACGATTCACCAACGGCAGCATGAGCAAGACGTTGACGAACAAGACCGATAGGGCGTTGGCCACAGCCAGCCCTGTCCCGGCCCAGCGGATGGCGAGGGCCACGCATAGGCTCAGATTGACGACGATCTGTAGGAGGGCGATGAACATGCGCAACCTGGCCTTACCGGTGGCCACCAGCAGGTTGCCGCCGGGCCGCGTGAAGGCAAGGATGGCAAAGAAGATGGCGAGCGGGTAGAGAATCGGCCCAGCATTCTGATACTCCGGCCCAATCCACAGCGTCAAGACATCCACGCCGACAATGAGCAGAAAGGTGAGCATCAGGCCGCAAAGCAAAGCCACGACTTTGCTTCCCTCCAGGTAGAGCTTGCGCAGACGGGCGTGATCGAGTCGCCCGTGCATTTCGGCATAGGCCGGGAAGAGCACAGCCGCAAATGGCGCCACCAACAAAGCAAGCATGTTGGCCAGCTTGTAGGGCACGGCATAGGCGGTGATGGTCTCGACCGGATAGAGGAGGCCAAGGATAATCGTGTCGGTGCGTAGCAACACCAGCCCAGAAATCTGGATCACGAAGACGGCGGCGCTGTAGCCGAAGATCTGGCGGGCGGTGGCGCGCCGGGCGCGACGCAGCGATAGCTTGAGTTGGGGCGCCGTCCGGCGGATGAAGTAAAGCCGCCCGCCGGCCAGGACGATGGTGGAGACAATGCTGATCCCCGCCACCGCCACCAGGCCATAACCCCGCTGGAGCAAGACGACGATCAGAACTGCCTCCAGCGCCTGCGCCACCACGTTGGCGATGTTGTTGAGGTCGATGCGCTGGTAGCCCACCAGGATGGCGTTGTACAGGCTGGTGGGCAGCATGATGGCAAAATCGATCGCTTCCAGGATGAAAGTCTGTGTTGCCAGCGAGGCATCCTGCGGGGCAATGTTGAAAATAGTGGGAATCCACGGCGCCAGAACCAGCATGAGGACGCCGGCGATGGCGGCCAGCCCCAGGTAGAGGGCGAAAACCGTGCTGGCCAGCTCGCTCAACTCATTTTCACGGCCCTGGCCCGTATACTGGGCCACATAGCGGGCCAGCGAGGTGGAGAGGCCCAGGTCGAGCAGTTGGAAATAGGCGATGAACGAGCCTAACAGGATCCAGAGGCCATATTGGGCGTCGCCCAGGCTTCGCACCAGAAACGGCGTCAGCAAAAAGCCGATGCCCAGGGTGATGAAGGAGCCGGCGTAGTTGGCTGTGGTATTCCGGGCCAGCTTTTGGGTCAGGGAGGACGTCGTCGTCTGTTGCATCTGACTCAAGTGCGGTTCCTCAGCGCGAAAGGCGGTTCGCCGAAGCGGCCGAGCATGAAATCCACCACGGCCCGCACTTTGTAGGGGGCCAGGGGGCGGCGGCGCTGATAACGGTTGCTTAGTGACCAGACCAACGCCTGCCGTAGGTCCTGCCCGAACGCCCGTTGCGCCAGTTGCCAGATGGTCGCGCCACGATTACGGCTGAAGAGCAAGCGGTTGCGGGTCATCAAGTAGACATACCAGGGCGATTGCTGCCGTTCCTCGACCGCGATCTTGTGCCAGACCCTGGCCTGGGGCGCCAGCCAGACCTGATAGCCGGCCTCGCGCGCTCGCGCACACCAATCGATGTCTTCGTAATAGGCAAACATGCGTTCATCCAGCAGCCCAATCTCTTCGACCACCGTTCGTTTGATCAAGAGGGCGCAGCCACTCATCCAATCCAGCGGTCGCGGGATGAGATCACCATGCCATGAATCGAGCGATCGGCCCCGCCCCGTGTTCGCCTCCACCATCCCGCCGGCAAAGGCGATGCGTTCGGGTTCGTCGTAGAAGTAGATCATTGGCCCGACGATGCCGATGCTCGCGTCCGACTCGGCAAAATCGATCAGCAGGCCGAGCAGGTCGGGCGCGACCTCGGCATCGTTGTTCAGGAGCATGACATAGTCGGCGCCGTGGGCCAGGGCGTGGCGGATGGCGACGTTGTTGCCGCCGGCAAAACCCAGGTTTCGTTCGTTGCGCAGCAGCGTGATCTGCGGAAAGGCGGCGGTGATGAGGGCCGTGGGATCCGGGCGCGAACCGTTGTCGACGACGATGACCTGATCCGGGAGTCGTTCCAGGCGGTAGAGCGAACGCAGACAGGCCAGGGTCAGGTCAGTCCGGTTCCAGTTGAGGACGATGACGGCCACAGATAAGCTGGCCGCCTCGTTTGTTGTCGAAGGCGGTAATGAGGTCAATTCAGCTTATCTTCCAATCTTGAAGCCCATTTCGATGCCGGCCTGGCGGATGCCCTCGGCGCGTTTGTTCTCGCGCAGGCTGCGATACCATGCCCAGCGGAGTTGCAGCGATTGTTGTAGCAGCCAGTCGAAATCCCACCACAGCTGGTTGCTGACCGAACGCCAGAGTCGAATCGCTTCATCGCTTTGGCCGGCGATGGCATAGCTCTCGCCCAGGCTGGCCCGTGTGGCCTGTTGGCCGGGCGCCGTCTGATAGGCCCGCTGTAAGTGCTGGCGGGCGGCTTCGTATTCGCCCAACGAGAGTTCGATCTGCCCCAGGCGGCGGTTGGCTGTGGCTTGGCCGGGGTTCAGGGCCAGGGCCGCCCGGTAGTGGGCAATGGCCGGGGCCAGGTCGGAGGCCGACTCGCGGCGCACCTGGTCGATGAAGCGAGGTTTGGGCCAGTGGTAGCGGCTGAGTTCGATGCGCGACTGTTCGACCGCGCCCAGGTTGGCCTGCCAGGCAGCGCGGGTGAAGGGCAGGAGCAAAAGGAGAGCAATGGCCGGGGACAGGGCGACGATGAGGATGGCCGGCATCAGGCGACGTCGGGCCGGGGTCGGGTCGGGGCGGGTCAATCCCAGGCCGAAGCCGATGGGCAGGAACATCAGCGGAACCATGCGCGAGGCATAGAGGCCGGCGTCGGCCAACCCATGGACGATCATCGCTATCGCCGCCGCCGCCGCTGCCAGGGCCAGGATGCCGCCACTGCTGCGGGCGGCAAGCCATGCCCGCCAGAGGGCCAAAGCCAGGAGGATGAGAAACGCAGCCAGCCCGAAGATCCCCTGCTCGATGGCGATTTGCAGGAAAAGGTTGTGCATGTGGGGGATGAAACCGACATGGATGAGCATGACATAGACCGCATGCACCATCATCGTGCTGCCCAATCCGCTGCCGGTGAAGGGATAGTCGCGGATGAGGTCGAGTGCGTGTTGCCACAAAGCCAGACGATTGACGACGGTGTTCGAGCCGCCGCCTGCTGGCGTGAAGGCGGATGACGTGAGCGCCAGCCACAGGGCCACAGCCATACCAATGACGGCGACGGCCGCCAGCGCCCGCACCAGCCAGCGGGCCGTGGCGCTGTGCTGGCCGCGGCTCTGCCAGCGCCGATAAGCGGCTGCCAGAATGCCTGCCACCAAGCCCAACCAGGCCCCGCGCGCCACTGTGAACACCAGCGCTAACCCTGCCGCGGCCAGCGCCAGCGCGGCCAGCGCCGCCAACAGCTTGTGCACCCACCCGCGTCGGCGCAGCCACAGCCAGATCAGTCCGCCTGCACCCAGGCAGATGAGCAGACTCAGACCCGAAGCGGCGACGTTGGGGTGCAAGTTCTCGGGGACGGGCACGGCCGGCCGCGTGGCCTGTATCCAAAGCCCCACCTGATACAACCCTGGCAGCTTTTTCACACCATTGCCGGCCCAATCGAAGCTGAGCATGAAATACGCGCCCAGCAGCCCAGCAGCCGGGGCGCAGCCCAGCGCCAGCCATGCCAAAGCCCGCTCGCCCCACACCCGCCCCACCCCCCAGATCACCACCATCAACACCATGCCGGCTGCAATCAAGGCCAGACGGCGCCAGGCGGAAGCCTGGTCGAAAGCCGTCCACACACCCATGATGCCCGTCGCCAGGAAGAGGATGGCGGCCAGTGCAGCCGCGACATCAGCCGTTCGAGACCGGGCAGAGCCAGCCCCGGCCATCTTCTGGACGCCAGCTTCGGTTGTCTCAGCCATTCTGCTTTCTTCCGCCGGGCAAGCGCCGCCGGCTCGCGCGACCATCGAGCAAGCCGTGGGCATTGGGGTTATGGTCACAAGGCCCGGAGCTTGAGCTACAACGGGATGCTTGCTGCTTGTCAGCAGGGCGCACAAATTCTGATCGCATCGAAGGGAAGGCAATCTTACCCGGGACTCTGGCGGCTTTGCCGGCCCTGGTCAAAGTCGGGGGAATGTACTCCGCAGGCCCGGCCTTGTCAAGGCGCGGGCAAAGCAGGCTTAGTGCGAGTGGCGAGGTTGTTGGCGCCAGGCAGCCACGGCCAGACGGGGGAAGTAGTAGATCGATGCCGGCGGGGTGGCGGTTGGCGAGGCCGTCGCCTCTGGCGTGGGGGTGGGCGTGGGGGCGGGCGGGCTTGCCGTTGGCGTCTCGGTGGGGGTGGCGGTGGGTGAGGCCGTGGGCGTTGGCGAAGGCGTGGCCGTGGGTGTGGGGGTGGCGCTGGGTGTCCAGGTGGGTGTGCGGGTGGGTGTGCGCGTGGGGGTGGGTGTGCGGGTGGGTGTGCGCGTGGGGCTTGGCGTGCGGGTGGGCGAGGGGGTGCGGGTGGCGGTGGGGGTGATGGTGGCGGTGGGGGTGGGCTGGCTGAGGTCCTGCACCAGGCGGGGGCTGCCATCGATCCCTATCTTCACCCAGCCATCCCGCCGTCCGTCTTTGTCACCCGCCCCACCGTCGCTGATCTGGCTGCTCGCGCCCAGCTTATCGAGCAGGCGCAGGCTGCCGCCCACTGCTGCCAGCTGCAACGACTGGTCGAGCGCCTGCGAGGTGCGGGTCCACAACACCGTTTTGCGCTGGCCGCCCACCAGCAGATCATAGCCCTCGACCGCGCTGGGCAGGTCGTGGCGCGGCTGCAACAAGGTCGCCCCACTCAGTTCTGTCACCATGGCGCGATAGGCTTGATAGGCGGGCTTGGGTGCGAAATTGGCCCGCAACAGGCCATACGTATAGCGCAGCCACGGTTCGTCGATGGCTTCGAACCAGATCACTACCCCAATATCGGCTGCCATCGCCCGCACGTGCTCCTGCCATACATAGCGGGCCGACAGTTCATCGTTGTAGGGGATGTTGTCGCTGGCCGGGCCACTGGTGGGATGCCCGGTCTCGGTGCAGAAAATGGGTTTGTCGAGACCGGTGGCGTTTCGCACTTCCTGGCGGATGTAATTGGCCTTGAAGATGATGTCGTTGTTATAGCGCCCGTTGTCCCACACCCAGGCCCAGGCGGGATAGTAGTGGAAGTTGGTGATGTCGAAGTACTGCCCACCGCCCGCCGCCAGCACTTCGTCCAGGAAATTGGGGTCGAACGGCCCCCGCGATCGCGGTGGATCCCACCAGTTCTCATAGGCCAGGCCGCCCAACAGCACCTGCGCCTGGGAATTGGCTGCCTTGATCGCCGGATAGACATAAGAAAGCATGTTGGCGTAGGCGGCGCCGCCGGCGCCGGCGGCATGGTTGGGGTGGGCGCGGCCCCAACATCCGCCCAGCCAGACCAGGTTGACGGCGTCGCTGTTGTCCGGCTCGTTGTAGATGGCCCAGTGCAGGACATTGTAGGGCGGGACGCTGTAGCGCGCGACCAGGGCGGCCATGAATCGGGCGAAGTCCGGCAGGTGCTGGGGATAGATGGGACCGCAATAGGTGGCCGCCGCCCAGCTGGGGTTGCCCGAGACGGTGACGATGGTGCGGAAGCCCCATCTGGCGCCGTCGTCGAAGGCGGCGTCGGCGGCCTGCCAGTCATAGACGCCGGGGCTGGTCTCGATCGCTGCCCAATCGAGATGCCGGTGCGCCCAGCCAACGCCCAGTTCCGCCATCTGCTGGGCGCCGACGAGGCTGGAACTGGGATAGAAATAGACGCCGAACGGATCGGCGCCGGAGCCGGCCTGGGCTTGCACAGGCCGGCTCCGGCCACCGGCGCCAGAGAGAAGGATCAGAGCCAGGGCAAGCGGCGCCGCGGCGATGAATGCCAGCCGTCGTCGCAAGGGCGCACCTATTCGATGCCGGCCGCCCGGCGCATCACAGCCAGACTGAATTGCTGCCACTGCCACGGCCAGAAGAGCCGATAGATCCTGTCGGCGGCTGGGGTGGCGGTCGCCATGGCGGTGGCAGTGGGGGTGGGCGTGAGGGTGGGGGTGGCGCCATCGTCGGCCAGCTCAGACGACGGTGTCGATACGGGCGTGGCAGATAGTGACTCTGACGTGGGCGAAGGCGTGGCCGTGGCTGTGGCCTCCAGTTCGGGTGTGGCCGTTACGGTGGGCGTGATCCCATCTGGCGTCTCCGGCGTGGCTGTTGGGGTGAGGTCGCTCGCGGAGAGGTCGCTCGCGGAGAGGTCGCTCGCGGAGAGGTCGCTCGCGGATTGGCTGGTTGGGACGGCATCCTGCAGGCCAGCGACGACGCGAGTGGGGGTGCGCGTGGGCCGGCGGGTGGGGGTGCGGGTGGGGGTGGGGGTTTTGGTCGGCCGGCGGGTGGGGGTGGCGGTGGCGCCGGGCGTGGCGGTGGGCGTCTTGGTGGGTCGGCGGGTGGGGGTGACGGTCGAGGTGGCCCCGATGGCGCGGGTGGGTGTGGCGGTCGAGGTGGCGCCAATGGTGCGGGTGGGTGTGGCGGTCGGGGTGACCAGGGTGAAGCGAACCGTGAGTATCGGGTGCTGGTCGGCAGGTGAGGCTTCGCGCGAGGCGAGGCTGTATTGCACCGCATCGGCGCTGGTGGCGGCCAGCACCACGCCGAAATTCGCCGCCGGGTTGCTCTGCCAGCCGCGCGCAGCCGCGGTCACATCGAACGTCGTCCACCCAGTCGCAGCCAGGGTGGCGGACGAAAGGGCCGTGCTCTCGCGGTCGCCCGCACCGGCAGCCAGCGGCGCCGACCACGGTTGACCCGTTTTGGCGATGTTGGCGGTCGCCTGCGTCTCCTCCCAGGCGCGCAGCAGCCGATAGGCCGCGGCTGTCAACGAGTTGGCGTTGGTGCGGCCAGCCGTGAAGACTGCCAGTTCGGCCTGGGTGATGGCGGCATTGGCCGGCAGGGCGCTGAGATCGAAGCGGAACAGAGCCGGCATCACGCCCGGACGTAAGGCGGCGATGGTGCTGCCGCCGTAGTTGGTATCGGGGTTCCAGGAACTGAGGTAGGTGTCGGCCACCGGCGCCACGACCAGGGTCCCCGAGGTGTTGGGCGTGGCTGTGCGGGTGGCGGTGGCCGTCACCGTCACGGTTGGCGACGGCGTCGAGGTAGGCACGATGAGCGACACGCTGACCAGGCGCGGATCGGCGTCGATGGTGATGCTCACCGAAGCGTTGCGGCTTCCGTCCAGGTCGCCGGCCCCGCCATCGGCGATGTACTGCACCCCGCCGAGCTTGTCGACCACATTCAAAGCCCCGCCGGCCGCGGGCAGAGGAAAGGCTTGCTGTTTGGAGGTCTCGGTGGTCACCCAGATGACGGTCTTGATCTGCTCGTTGACAAGGAAGTCATAGCCCATGACATCGCTGGCATAGTCGCGGCGCACCGTGCGGAATTGGGCGCCGGCCAGGTGGGTCGTCATGGCTTGAAAAGCTGTGTAGCTGAGTTTGGGCGTCAGGTCTGCGCGCAGCAGACCGTGCGAGTAAGGGAGCCAGGCCTCATCCACGGCCTGCAGCCAGATGATGGGGTAAATGTCGGTGGACATGGACTGGACGTACAGCTCCCAGACCAGGCGGGCCGTGAGATTCTCGCTCAGCTTGGCGTCTTGCTCTGGGTCATCGGCGTCGGTGGGATGGCCAAGCTCGGTGATCAGGAGCGGCTTGCTGACGCCATAGGCGGCCGCTATCTGGCGCAGACGCTCGGCTTTGCGCACGACGCCGTTGTCGTAGCGGTCCGACGTCCTCCACGACCCCTTCCAGCCTTCGAAGTAGTGGAAGTTGATCATGTCGAAGTAGGGGCCGCCGCCCGCGGCCAGGATGTCATTGAGGAAGTTGGGGTCGAAGAGACCGATAGGGGTGAACCAATCGAACGCCAGCCCGGTGAGGAGCACTTTCACCTGGGGGTTGGCAGCTTTCATGGCCGGGTAGACTTCCTTGAGCATGGCGGCATAGGCGGCGCCGCCGGCGCCGGCGGCGTGATTGGGATGGGTGGCTCCCCAACACCCACCCAGCCACGGATAGTTGACCGGGTCGCCGTTGTCGGCTTCGTTGTACAGTGACCAGTGCAATACATAGTAAGGCGCCACACTGTAACGAGCGACCGCCGCTTTGAGGAAGTTGGCCAGGCTGGTGCGGCCCGCTGGATAGAGCGGACCGCAGCGCAAGAGCGCAGTCCAGGAAGGGTTGCCGTTGACCGTGATCGTGACCCGGTATCCCAGGTTGACAAGATTGGTCAGACGGGCGTCGAGCCTCGACCAGTCGTACTGCCCCGGTTGTCGTTCGATCTCATCCCACTGGATGTGGATCTGCGCCCATTTGGCGCCGGCAGTCGCCAACTGCGGGCCGCCCACCGCTTGATCGCCGGCGAAGACGAAATAGGCGCCAAAGGGACCGGCAGCGGAGGGCGGTGGGGGGGTGGGGGTGCGGGTGGCAGTGGCCTGTGGGGTGGGTGTGGCGGTGAGCTGGCGGGTGGGGGTGCGGGTGGCCGTAGCCCGGCGGGTGGGGGTGCGGGTAGGGGTGCGGGTGGCCGTGGGCCGCCTGGTGGGCGTGCGGGTGGGGGTGCTGGTGGCCTGGATCGCCGCCGGGGCGGAGGGATCACCTCCCCCAGATTGCCCGTTGCTGCGCGTGAATGCCCCAAAGGCCAGCCAGAGCACGAGCAGCAGGCCAACGCCAAGTAGCAGGCGGCGGATGCTCTGAAGAAATGTCGAACGATCGGGAGAGAGAAACATCGGAAATGCCTCCGTTTGCAGCTATTGATCGCTAGGTTGATTTGTTATGAAGGTCGTGAACCGTGAAGCGTGAAACGTGAGAAAACGTCGGCGATTTTCACGCATCACGCATCACGTTTCAGGACCGAGTATCATTTCTTTATCTAGCCATCTATAATTGACCCAGCGTGAAAGAGAGCGAGGACTATAGCACCCGCGGCTGCGCCCGGCAAACCGGCGTCAGGTTGGGGTTTCGCCGAACTCGGCGGCGTGTGGGCTGCCTACCAGCGCCAACACCAGGTCGTTGACGTTGGTGCGGGTGGGGCCGGTGCGCAGCAGGTCGCCGGCGGCGGCCAGAAAGGGGTAGGCGTCGTGACGGCGCAGGTGGTCGGTCGCATCCAATCCCACGGCCAGCCCACGAGCGACTGTGCCGCCATCGACGATGCCGCCGGCGGCGTCGGTGGGGCCGTCGCTGCCATCGCTGCCCAGGCTGACCACCGTGACGCCGTCGTTGCCAGCCAGGGCGAGGGCGGCGGCCAGGGCCAGCTCCTGGTTGCGCCCGCCACGGCCGGGATGGGGGCAGTCGGCGAGGGTGACGGTGGTCTCGCCACCCAGGATAAGGCAGGCGGGTGGGGCCAGGGGGCGATGGTGGGTCTGCACCTCGCGGGCCAGGGCGACGATGAACTTGGCCGCTTCGCGCGCCTCGCCTTCGAGGAAGGTCGTCAGAATCAGGGCGTGATAGCCCTGCCGTTCGGCTTCGATCCGGGCTGCCTCGGCGGCGATGGCGTTGTCGGCCACGACGACGGTCTGGCTTTGGGCGAAGATGGGGTCGCCGGGTTTGGGCGTTTCGGGCAGGGCGCCGTCGCGCCCGGCCGCCAATCGCTGCCGAACGGCGGCGGGTAGGCGCCCGGCCAGGTTGTATCGTTCCACCACCGCCCAGGCCTCGGCCCAAGTGCTGGGGTCGGGCGATGTGGGGCCAGAGGCGATGGCGTCGAGCGGGCTGCCGACCACGTCCGAGAGCACGAGGGTAAGGCAGGTGGCCGGGGCGATGGCTCGCGCCAGTTGCCCGCCTTTGACCAGCGACAGCCGTTTGCGCAGGGTGTTGATGGCGCGGATGCTGGCGCCAGAGGCCAGCAGCAGGTCGGTGGTGGCTTGCAGATCGGCCAGGGTCAGACCGGGGGCGAGGGCTTCCAGCAGGGCCGAGCCGCCGCCCGAAAGCAGGCAGATGACCAGGTCGTCCGGCCCAGCTTGCTCGGCCCGGCGCAACACCTCGGCCCCGACCTCCAACCCGGCCTGGTCGGGCGTGGGATGGCCGGCCTCGACCAGGCGCAGGGGCGCGGCCACCTGGCCGGAGGCAAGTGTGTGCTCATATTTGACGACCACAAAACCATCGTCGATATGGTCGCCGAGGACCTCCGCCACGGCCTGGGCCATTGGCGCGCCCGCCTTGCCGGCCCCGATGACGATGAGGCGCCGGAACGCAGCCAGGTCGTAGCTGCGGTCGCGGACGATGAGCGTTTCGCCCTGGCGGTGGAGCGCACGGCGTACGGCCGCCGCCGGATCGACGGCAGCGAGGGCGGCGGCGAGGATGGGTGGGATGGGGGAGTCAGGCCGGGGTGGCATGTCGCCTTCTCCACACCCTATCGCCGCCGATCAGGAAAGCGCGGGTAATTGGGCAAAAGGTAGGGGATGGTGTAGGCGGGCGGGGGCGGCCACAGCAGGTAGATGTCCGTCCACCAGTGCCAGGGCTGATAATTGGCGTCATTATAGCCCAGATCGATGAAGCGCCCGTTGACTCCTCCGCCGGTGTCGGCGGCCAGGCCGATGCCGTAGCCGGGGATGTACATCTGGCTGCGCATGGGAATGATGCTTGGATCGACGGCCACCAGCCCCTTGTCCAGCGGCAAACCGATGCGGGTGCGACCGTACCACGGCGCCGAGGGCGACGTGCCCGAACGGGCAGGGCTGTAGGCGGTAGTGTACACCCGCATCTTGCGCCAGTAGGTGATGGGGCCGTCGGGCGTTTCCAGGGTCAGCGGCTCGATCTTGCGGCCAAAGGCGATGACCTTGTTCTGGGGCGCGGAGGCCTGCCATTGGTCCTCCAGCCGGCGCTCCACCTCGGCCCCGTCTTCGTAGCGGATACGGTGCCGTTTGCGCAGCACGCCCTCGCTGCCGGGATGGACGAGGCGTTGTTGGTCGATGGCCAGGTTGTCATCACCGACATAGACGACCTGAAACGGCAGGTGCTGTTCTTCGTAGACCACATCCTCGCGCACCCGCGTCACCCGGATCTGGGCATGGGGCCGCAGGCGGGCGTGCAGCGGCGGTGCCACGCGATCCAGCCCGACCAGGGCCACGCCCATCTCGGCCAGGGCATCGCCCACCGTGTCCTGGCGGGTGCGCGTCGACAGCCTGCGCCCATCCACCTGCACTTCGACGGGCAGCGAGCGCCAGATCACCAGGCTTTGGCCGGCCTGCACGCGGCTGCCCAGGGCCGGGAAGACGACATCGCCCTCGTAGACAGGGATGCCGGCCGCCGCCAATGCCCCGCCAACCGTAGTCGCCAGCGTCTCGAAACGGATCGGGGCCTGATGGCCATCCAGCAGCAGCACCGGAACCGCCCGCTCGATGCTCAGCGACAGGGGCGGCGTTGTCTGCTGCCAGGTGGGATGGCGGCGACCGTCGGCTTCGCCCAGCCAGACGGCCGGGGGCAGGGCGGTCTCTCTCTCTGCCACCTGGCCCTGCAACCGCAGCCGGTCGTTGTCTCCCAGCAGGATGCCTTGCTCGGTCAGGAAGTCGCCGGCGGTGGCGGCGTGCGTCCATGCCTCAGCCGAATAGCCGTCGGCGGTCAACAGCACCGGCCTTGCCCGTTCGATGATCACCCCTGCCCCCGCCGCCATCTCGCCTGCCGGCAGCGTCAGCCGGTCTTCGGGGTGGGGATGATAGCCGATCTGCGCCCACAGTTGGCCGACGTCTCCGGCCCGGGTGCGCACAACCTGCTCCTGCCCATCGACGCTGATCGTGATCGGCTTCAGACTGCGCCAGTAGAGCCAGCCCGCAGCCGCAAGCGCAACCACTGCCAGCCCGATGACGGTCGCGCGCAGCCAGCCGGGCCGGTCGAGCCTGCGCCCGCCGGTCTTGGTCAGCGTGACGTCGGGGGAAGTCGTGGCCATGTTTGGGAGTGGTTGCGTGGTGCGTGTTCCGTGTTCCGTATCGTTACGCAACACGCAACACGCAACACGCCCTACCATCTCAACTCATCGGAATTACCATCTCATAGCGGTAATTCGATAGATTGATGAGTTTGCCGTCTTCATCGAAAGCGATCGTGTCCTCGATGCGGATGCCCCAGCCTTCATCGGCGTCGTACACCCCCGGCTCGACCGAGACGACATGGCCGGGCTGGAGGAGGGTGGTGTTGTCGGGCATGAGGTTGAGCGAGGGCGGCTCGTGGATGTCCAGGCCGACGCCGTGGCCCAGGCTGTGGGTGTAGCCCCGCTGTGTTTTTGGGTCCGAGCGGGTGGTGGGATAGCCCAGGTCCTCGAAGAAATCGCAGGTCAGGTCCTGGTAATCTCGGCACGGGGTTCCCACTTGCATCCGTTCCAGCACCAGGTCGAAGACGGTCTTGACCTGCCGCCAGCGTTGGGCCAGCGGTTCGGGCGCGTGGCCCAGGAAGAAAGTGCGGGTGAGGTCGTGGAAATAGCCGGTGGCGCGGTCGCGCGGGAAGATGTCGAAGACGATGCTCTCGCCCAGGCGCAGGGGCATGTCGTACCGGCCGGTGTTGTGCCCGATGGCGCCATCCCGGCCCGGACAGAAGATGTTTTCGTGGGCCTCGTCCAGGTTGCGGCGGGCCAGTTCCAGGCGGAGGTGAGCCTTGACATCGCCGACGGTGAAGGGCCGGCCATCCTGGCCAACCACCATGCCGTCGCGCACGGTCTGCGCCTGGATGAGGGCGATGACGCTATCCACCACTTCGCCTGTCTGTTGGCCCACGGCGGCCATGGCTGCCAGTTCGGCCTTGTCCTTGGTCTCGCGGGCGATGTGGAAGAGGCTGGGGTAGGTCTCGCCGACGATTTCCAGGTGGGGGTTGGCCGCGGCCAGGGCCTTGAGCAAGGTGTAGCTGTAGCCGATGTCGGCCGCGCCGTAGAATGCCACTCGCCCGCCCACGCCTTCATCGCGCATCAGGTCGGTCAGGCGGGCCACGGTGGCGGCAAAACGGTGATTGTTGTGCCTTTTGGTGTATTCGATGATGTCGTAGTCGGACCACATACGCACGCGATAGCCGGTGCTGGCGGCCAGTTCGCGCTCGATCACACTGGCAAAGAGCACCGGTTCGGCGTCGCGGCGGTGGAGGTAGAGGGCGCCTTCGAGCTTGACGCCGCCAGAGAGATAGGCCAGGTCGGTGCTGGTGTCGGTGTTGCCGAGGACGGCAATGGCATCGATCTGGCGTTCCTGCATGAGACGAGAAAGGTCTGATTTCATAGGGTGAATGGGAATTGCGGATTGCGGATCTGGCGTCAGTTATTGGTGATTGGTTATTGCATCTGTGACCTGCGACCTGCCACCTGCGACTTGCGATCCTTCGTTTCACTCAGGACAAGCTCTGCCACCTGCGATCCTTCGTTTCACTCAGGACAGGCTCTGCCACCTGCGACTTACTCCCCTTTGCGCGCCAACAGCGACGAAGTGCAATCGCTTCGCCTCTGGCTATCGGGCGGCAGGCGACGATCTTCGTAGGCCAGGATCTGCCAGCCGGGGAACGTCGCCAGCAGTTCGCCGGGCTGGAGCAGGTAGGCGGGGTTGTCGTCGGGTTGGAGGCGCAACAGGTCGGTGTGGAAGGTGGTGTAGAGGATGAGACCGCCCGGTTTCAGCGCCTCCCGCAGCGCCGGCAACAGGCTGCGTTCCAGGTAGAGCGAGACGAGCGCCAGGTCATAGGTCTCCGGTTGGGGGCGCCAGCGGGTGAGGTCGGCGTGCAGGGGGCGGATGTGCTGGCCCAGGCTGCGTTCGGCGGCGGCGGCGGCCAGCTTCGCCAAGGCCACGGCGCTGACGTCGACGGCATCCACCTCATAGCCCAGCCCTGCCAGCCACAGACTGTGCCGTCCGACCCCACAGGCGACATCCAGCGCCCGACCGCCCTGCAAATACGGTTGCTGTGCTGCGATCCAGGGCAGAATCTCATGCGAGGGGGGGCCGTGTCCGGCCAGATAGCGTTCGTCCCATCGTTGTTGATCGGCGTTGAGAACCACGCCCGCAGGAAGTTGAGAAGTCATAGGTGCCGATTCTAGCATGGTTGCGGTAAAATAGGGAACCGGCCTGCGGGCCACAGCCCCGAATCATCCAGACTCAGCGTCGAGTCATCCATCCAACGCAGGAGTTCGCCTCCATGTCCGCCCCGCACTTCAAGATCACCTACTCCACCCTTTCCGCCGACAACCCCGAACTGCACGCCGCTTTCGACGCCGCCGTGACCGCGGCCAAGAGCGGCTTCGGCCGCACATTCCCGCTCCTGATCGGCGGCCAGGAACGCCGCGCCGCCGAAACCTTCCGCAACACCAGCCCCATCGACACCGGCCTGCTGCTGGGCTATTTCCAGAAAGGCAGCCGCCAGGATGGCCTGGACGCCATCGCCGCCGCCCGCGCCGCCGCGTCGGCCTGGTCGCGCACACCCTGGCCCGATCGTCTGGCCATCCTCCGCCGCGCCGCCGCCCTGATGGACGAGCGCACCTTCGAGATCGCCGCCATCATGAGCATCGAGATCGGCAAGAACCGCCTCGAGGCCCTGGGCGACATCGCCGAGACCGCCGACCTGGTGCGCTACTATTGCGACGACCTGGAGAAAAACGACGGCTACAAGCGCCAACTGCTGAGCGAGACGCCCAAACACCGCAATTACAGCCTGCTCAAGCCTTACGGCGTGTGGTGCGTGATCTCGCCCTTCAACTTCCCCGCCGCCCTGGCCGGAGGCCCCACCGGCGCCGCCCTGGTGGCGGGCAACACCGTCGTCCTCAAACCCGCCACCGACACCCCCTACACGGCCTGGAAACTGGTCGAATGCTTCCGCGACGCCGGCCTGCCCGACGGTGTGCTCAATTTCGTCACCGGCCCCGGTCGCACCATCGGCGAGGCCCTGACCACCAGCCTGGACATCGACGGCTACACCTTCACCGGCTCGTATGATGTGGGCATGCACCTGTTGCGCACGGTGGCGCAAGGCCCCTACCCGCGGCCGGTGGTGGCCGAAATGGGCGGCAAGAACCCGGTCATCATCAGCCGCCGCGCCCAGGTGGATGACGCCGCCTACGGCGTCATGCGCGCCGCCTTCGGCTTGCAGGGCCAGAAATGCTCCGCCGCCTCGCGCGTCTATGTCGAGCGCCCGGTCTATGACGACTTCCTCCACGGCCTGCTCAAGCACACCGAGAGTATCGTCATCGGCGACCCGACGCGGGCCGAGGTCTTCATGGGGCCGGTGGCCAACCGCAGCGCCTACGAGGATTACCAGCGCTATTGCAGCGACCTGGCCGCCAGCGGCGAAATCCTCTTTGGTGGACGCGTCCTCACCGACGGTGACTACGGCAAGGGCTACTTCGCCACCCCCACCATCGTCAGCGACCTGCCGCTCGACCACGCTCTCTGGAAGACGGAGATGTTCCTGCCCATCGTCGCCGTCCATGCCATCGACAGCCTGGAAGAAGGGATGCACCTGGCCAACGACCACACCTACGGCCTCACGGCCGGCTTCTATGGCGACCCGGACGAGACGCAATGGTTCTTCGACCACATCGAGATCGGCGTCTCCTACGCCAACCGGCGCTCCAGCGCCACCACCGGCGCCTGGCCCGGCTACCAGGCCTTTGGCGGCTGGAAAGGTTCCGGCACCACCGGCAAGGCCGCCGGCTCCTTCTACTACCTGCCCTTCTACCTGCGCGAGCAGAGCCAAACGCTGGTCATTCCGTGATAGGAATAATTACGTATTGCATGTTGCGTATTCCGTATCGTTACGCAACACGCAACACGCAATACGCAATACGCAATACGTAATGCGCAATACGGAATAACCAATAACCAATAACCAATAACCAACCAAACCCGCTGCCAACCCACTCCCTCATGATCCCCGCCGAAGAACAACTCACCATCCTCATGCGCGGCGTCGATTTTGGCGACGCCCTGACCTACAAGAACATGGAGGCCGAGCTGCGCCAACGCCTGAGCGAGAGCGTCGCCACCGGCCGGCCCTTGCGCGTCTACTGCGGCTATGACCCCACCTCGCCCGACCTGCACCTGGGCCACACGATTTCGATGCGCAAACTGCGCCAGTTCCAGGACTTAGGCCATCAGGTCGTCTTCCTCATCGGCACCTTCACCGGACTGATCGGCGACCCCAGTGACAAGGACAGCGCCCGGCGCCAGCAGACGGACGAAGAGGTGACGGCCAAGGCCCGCTCCTACGCCGAACAGGCCTTCCGCATCCTCGACCGGACCCGCACCGAGATCCGCTATAACGGCGATTGGCTGAGCAAGCTCACTTTCAAGGATGTCATCGGCCTGGCCAGTTACTTCACGGTGCAGCAGTTCCTGGCCCGCGAGAAATTCGCCCTGCGCTACGAAAAAGGCGAAGCCATCTGGCTACACGAGTTCTTCTACGCCCTCATGCAGGGTTACGACGCCGTCGCCCTCCACACCGACGTGCAGTTGGGAGGCACCGAACAGCTCTTCAATTTGATTGCCGGGCGCAAGCTGATGGAAGTCCACGGCCTGCGCCCGCAGATCGCCCTCACCCTGCCCATCCTGGTGGGAACGGACGGGCATCTGCGCATGAGCAAGAGCACCGGCAATACCATTGGCATCGACGATGCGCCGGAGGAGATGTACGGCAAGGTCATGTCCATCCCCGATAGCGCCATGCGCAGTTACGCCGATCTGGCTACTTCCTGGAATCCCAGCTATATCGAGCAGACCTTTGGTGACTGGGCCGCCGGCCGGCTGCACCCGCGCGACCTGAAGATGGCCCTGGCGCGCGAGATCACCGGCCTCTTCCATCCTCCGGCGGCGGTGGAGGCGGCCGAACAGCACTTCATCCGCACCATCCAGCAGAAAGAGCTGCCGGAGGACATGCCCACGCTGATTGTTGGCCCCGACGACACGGTGGTGGCCCTGCTGGAGCGCGCCGGGTTGGTGGCCAGCCGCGGCCAGGCCAAGCGCGACATCCAGGGCGGCGGCGTGCGGCTGGATGGCGAGACCGTGACCGACCCCCACCACCATCCCGTCCCCGGCCCCGAAGGCAGCGTATTGCAGAAGGGCAAGCGGCATTATGTGAGGCTGATGGCGGAACCATGAGTACAGGTGTTGCTACTCTTCCGCGCCGATTCACAGCCGCGAAGCAACAAGAGCTTATCAGCCGTAATCAGTTTGCCGAGAGGCTGATTCGATTCGGCTGGATGCCGCATGTGCCAGAAGACCTGGGTGAGGATTTCATCGTCCATGTTTACTTCGAAGGCCGAGCCACAGGTGTTGTCTTTCATGTCCAAATCAAGAGTGTCATCAACCTGGACCAGCGCAGACGGGGCGAGTATGTAGGGTATGATGATATCAAGGTCAAGGATCTGAAACACTGGGAGAGCTTCAGTTACCCTGTTGTGCTTGTCATTTGGGACATAGGCCTGCGCGAGGGGCGCTGGATTCTGGTCGATGATGCCATCGCTTATCTGGATCAACGGCGTCCTAATTGGCGCGAGCAGGATGGCAAGATCACGGTTCATCTTCCCTGGGGGAATAGCTCGGATGAACAGGGTCTGCTCCATCTGCGGCGCACTTTGGCGCAAAGCCTCATGCCCTCATTGCTCGACGGCAAGCCATTGAAATTTACTCTGACCCTGAAAGGTGACGTGTCGGCAGATCCCGCCCAATTGCAGCAAACACTCGGCGATTGGCTAGTTGCTGGAGGCGAACTTTCCAATAAGCACTTCAAGGAGGCTAAGCTGCGCTTTGATCCACCAGAATTTGGGCGTTGGATCGGGGACCTTGAGTTTGAGGACTTCCGCTTGACCGCGACTACGCCTGTTAGCAAACACCAGGTTCAACTCACAGTACTCGATGGGCGCGGACAATCACTGATCAGGCGGCAGATCGAGGTGGAACGCCGGCTCAAGATCGAAGATGGACAACACACCATCGAGTTCGCCAACGCAGAATCATCCCAACCTGTCGTCATCAGCTTGAGTGTGCCTATCATCCATCTCGATCCGATTGAGATGGGCCCCGGCGAGTTTTCATGGCATGTGCAAGACCGGGGTCAGGATGCAGTCGAAGCACTGGAGATAGCTCGTTTTTGGAGGGCATGCGATACTGGCAAATTGCTACGCCTGGATTTCGATGGCGAGGGCGGCCAACTAGAATTTACAATACCTGCTCACCCTGTGAGTGATGACAGCGAGCGGATTGAATCAAGCATGCAACAGCTTTGCCTGCTCCAGCAGCGTCTGGGCCAACGCTTCCAGGTTCCGGCCGAGGGGCCAAGCGCAACGGATCTGGAGACCATCGGCATGTTGGCGATGATCGTTGAGCAAGGGAAGTACGAACACACCGCCCCGAAGTTGGTCATTAGCATGGAAGGTTCGTTCGATCGGGCGGGCTTGGCAAAGCTGGTCGACCTTTACGAAACGCAAGAGGATGCCGATTTTCGCGTATCAGGTGTCTTTGGTGAGATCAACTTGCTTGGACGTAGCCTTGACCTGGGGCCAGCTACCCGACACATTCACGGCAGGATTGACTCGTTGCCAGAAGACATCGGCGACCTCATCCGACGAGCGCCGGTTGAGGCAAGTCTCCGAATCGGATTGGTTGATGTCACGCTCATTGACATCTATCCAGATTGGTTCAAGCGTGAAGCTGAAAGATTGGCCCACTTGCTGATCGAAGAAATCGGATCTGACGCGGTGTATCTCTTTGGCTCAATTGCCTGGGGCGGAGAGTATGCACCTGATACCGACATCGATCTAGCACTAAGAGGTCTGGATGGCCTCCGATTCCTTAACGCCATCCAGCTTGTCGAGCGAGAAAGCGATTTTCCGGTTGATCTTGTTGATATCGATAAGGTTTCTGATCAATTGCGCGACCGTATTATCATTTCGGGAGTTATGTTGAATGGATCCAAATGAGCTTTTGCGTTTGGCGGATGACTTGACAGACGGTTTGGCGAGGTATTTGCAGCTTGAACGGGAGATCGAGGATGCCGGAAGCCGGCTGATCGACCAAAACCCCGATACCTTCGAACTCCGGGCGGTTGCAAGCATTCTGGAAGATGTGTACACCGGCGCCGAGAGCCTATGCCAACTCATCGTCAAGAGGCTGGACCGCGCCCAGCCAACCGGAAAGCGTTGGCACAAAGAACTATTGGAGCAGGTAAGTGTCGAAGCGCCAGGTATCAGACCAGCAGTATTGCAACCAATTACCGTCGAACGTATCGATCGTTATCGAAGTTTCAGACACGTGGCGCGCAATATCTACGGAGCCGAGCTGGACTGGGAATTGTTGGCCGAGCTTCTGGCCAAATCCCCTACGACGATGGATCTGTTTTCTCAGGACATCAGGCAATTTGTGACCTTCCTGCAAATGATTACGGCTGATTTGTCTACTTCGCCATCAGACAAGGACAATCCTTCGCCATGACCTTTGAGCGTCTTTTGCCTGCATCCCCTCAGAACTGCCCCTGCATCGACCCGGCATAGCCCGTCAGTTCCACATACCCATTGCCCGCAACCGCCTGGCCGCCGCTGGCGCCACTGACGCGCACCGCTCCCTCCCAATAGGCATAGGAGACGTTTAGCTCCTGGTCGGCCAACCAGGGTTCCAGCTCGAGCTGCAAACCGAGGGAGGGGATGGTCAGGCGCCAGCGGCTGGGGTACTCGGCCTGGGTGCGGGGGCTGCGCCAGGCGTCTAGCACTTCGATCTGAAAGTCACCATGGCTCAGGCGGGTCACGTTGCCCTGGGGATCGACGACGCTGCCGGCCGAGAACGGGTCGACGCTGCCATCGTCCCGGCGCAGCTGAAAGACCTTGACCTCGGAACCATCGTCCAATTGCAGGGCGAACCAGTCCCACCCCACCTGATTGGCCGCCAGTGCGCTGGTGCTGTACTCGTGGTCCTTCCAGCTCAGACCGGCCACGGCATAGGTGCTGCCGCCCACCGTCACCTGGCCCTCGCTGATCAACCGCGTCAGACTGTAATAGTAGGAGGCATTGCCAGGGTCAGGCCCTTTTTGGCTGTAGCCACGGTCGCCTTGCAGCACGGGGCCTTTGGCATCGGTCAGGGTCAGGTCGATGGCGACATCGTCCGCCCTTGCCTGCACGCGGGTGATGCCGGGCCGGCCGGGGACAGCCGCCACCTGCCAGTCCTCCAGCCAGACCTGGTACGGCTCGGCCCGCGCCCCCGCCAGACCCGCCGCGCCGCGGGCGAAACGCTCGAAGGCCCGGAAACGCCCGCCGGCCACATCGGTGAGGGCGAAGTGCCCCATGTAGATCTGTTCGGCGGCCCAGTTCGAGGCGCGCATCACCCGCTGGGCCGGCGGCAGCACGGCGCGGCGGAAGAGGGTGAACTGGTAGCCGAAATGACGGCCGTCGGCGGTCTCCAGATTGCCGGTGTAGTACCACCATTCGGTCTGGTAGTCATCGTGGGGGCCGTAGTCGGCCGGAAAATGGAGGGGGGCCGGGCCAGAGGCGCGAGCAAAACCGGCGACATCGGCGGCCGCCGCCAGCCCCTGCACCCGCGCCAGCCCCTGCGGCCTCTCTCTCTGGCTGAGCGCCGCCATCGCTGCCACGGCCAGCAGACCGGCCAGGAGGATGAACGCCAACCTTCGTCGCGGCGAGGGCTTTCTATTCATAGCGGATGGCCTCCGCCGCGGCCAGCTTGCTCATGCGGTGGGCCGGGTAAACGCCCGCCAGCAACGAGGCCGCCACAGCCACGATCAGCGCCTGAATGAAAGGCGCCGCTTCCAGTTGCAGTTGCAGCGTCCAGCCAAAACTGCGGCGATTGATGATGTAGATCAGGATCAGCGACAGGGCGAAGCCGGTGGGCATGGCCAGCAGCCCGGCCACCGCCCCCATCAGCCCCGTCTCCAGAGAGATCAACCCCCACATCTGGCGGGTGGTCACACCCACCGCCCGCAGGATGCCCAGGTCGCGTTGCTTGTCCAGGATCAGCGACAGCAGGGCGCTGAGCACACCGATGAAAGCCACGAGCGTGGTCAGGCCCTGCAGGGCGCCGGTGATGGCGAAGGTGCGGTCGAAGACGGCCAGCGCCTCGTCGCGCAAGGCCCGGTTGGGTCGCACCACCAGGCTTTGCACCGGGGTCAGGGCGTCTTGCAGCGCCGCTGTCACCTGGTCGGGGTCGAGACCGGCCTTCGGGTCGAGACGGAGAGCCAGGGCGTTGATGGCGTCATCCTGCCAGAGCCGGCGATAGAGCGGCAAAGCCATCAGCAACAGGCCCTGGCTGGAAGCATAGTCGTAGTAGACGCCCATCACCGGAAAAGTGCGCGGCCCCTGGGCCGTCAAAAGCGTGATCTCGGCCCCGCGGCGGGGCAGCCCCAACCGGTTGGCCAGCGGCTCCGAGACCAGCACGCCGCCCTCTTGCATGGCCGGCCAGATGGCTTCCGCCGCCAGCTGGCGGTATTGGTACTGGCGCTCGTCGCCCACATCGGGGTTGTCCACCGCACCCACGGCGATCGGGCCAAAGGGCGAATCGACCGCCACCGAACGCAGGGCGTCCACCCGCGCCAGGCCGGGCCAGCCACGGACGATCTGCTCGGCGGCGGGGTCGATGGCGGCGCTGCTGGCGGTGGCGGTGGCGCCGGGCGTCGAGATGTAGATGTCGCCCTGCACGGTTTCGGCCAGCCACACTTCCACCGTGTGGCGGAAACTGCCCACCATCAGGCCGACGCCGATGCTGACCGAGACGGCCACCATCAGGGCGGCGATGGCGATGGCCGTGCGGCTGAGCGAATTGACCACGCTGCGCGGGCCAAAGCGCCCCAGCGCGCCCCATAGCCGGCCGCACACCGGCGCCGCCGCCCGCATGGCCAGCCCGGTGACGAGGGGCGTCTGCATGCCGATGCCGATGACAATGGCGGCGGCGCCAGCGAAGGCGGTGGTCAGGCCCCGCGCCGGCGCCGCCAGCAGCGCCAGACCTGCGGCCATCAGGCCCAGGCTGGCCAGAGCCACCCATCGCACCGCCTGCCGCGCCTTGCCCTCCAGCTCGGAACGAGAGAGCGCCAGTCGCGGCGGCGTCGAAGCCGCTTCCCAGGCCGGAGGCGCGGCCGTGAGCAGGGTGGCGATCAGACCCAACAGCGCCCCCTTGACCAGGCTTTCGATCGGCGCCGCCACCCCTCGCACCGTGACCACAAAATAGAGATCGTTGATGGTTTGGGTCACGGCCCGCACCGCCGCCTGGCCCATCAGCACGCCCACGGCCAGGCCCAGAGCCGACCCGATCAACCCGATCACCAGCGCCTCACCGAGCACCAGGGCGAAGATCTCGCGGCGGGTGACGCCCAGGCAGCGCAAGGCGCCAAACAGCGGCCGGCGTTGCACGACCGAGAAGGTCATGGTGTTGTAGATCAGGAACAGCCCCACCACCAGGGCCAGCAGGCTGAGCGCGGTCAGGTTGGTGCGGAAGGCGGCGGTCATCTGCTGGATGGCCCCGGCGCGGGCGGCCACGGCCAGCAGGTTGGCCTCGGTGGGCAGCAGGGCCTGCAGGCGCTCGGCGGCGGCAGGGTCATCGGTGGGCAGGATGACATCGATGCGATCCAGCCGGCCGAGACGACCGGTCAACTCCTGGGCGGTGGCGATGTCGGTCAGGATCAGCCCGTCGAGGGCGCGGCGGCCCAGGCTGTCGCCCGGCTGCACCAGCCCGGCCAGGAAAACCGGCCGTTCGTAGCCGCCCACCATCAGCGTGAAGCCAGCCCCGACCGCCAGTCCATAACGCCCGGCCACTTCTGCCGAGAGCAGCACCGCCCCAGGCCGGGTGAGGAAGGTCGACAATTCGGCCAGCGGCGCGCCCTGCTCCCCAGCCAGATAGCTGCGAAACGGCGCCTCGGCAAACAGGTCCGCGCCCAACAGCGTCAGCGGCCGGTCGCCCAGTTGGGGCGATGTCACCGTTTCGCTCAGCGCCGGCGCCAGCGGGATCCCGGCCGTGGCCGCGCCCTGGCGTCGCAGATTGACATAAACGCTCTCCTCCAGACCCTGTGGCCCGCCGACGATCTGATGGGTGGCGCGACCGGCCACGGCCTCGGTGCTGAGATCGAAGGCGCGGGCGGCGCTGGCATTGGCCAGGTCGATGGCCACCACCACCGCCACACCGAGCATGATGCCGATGACCATCAGCACCGATTGCCACGGGTGGCGGAGGAGATAGCGCCGGCCGATGGTGAAGAGGGGGTGGGAAGGCATCGTCATGGCCGAAACGTCTGCTCCCGAAACGACGCCAGTTTGCCCTCGCGCAGCTGCAACACCCGGTCGGCATGCCCCGCCGCTTCGGCGCTGTGCGTGACCATGATCAGGTTCTTGCCGGCCTGGCGGGTCAGGCGGTCGAGCAGATCGAGGATGTGTTGGCCGGTGGCCTCGTCCAGGTTGCCGGTGGGTTCGTCGGCCAGGACGAGGAGGGGGTCGTGGACGAGGGCGCGGGCCAGGGCCACGCGCTGCTGCTCGCCGCCCGAAAGCCGGTCGGGAAAAGCGCCGCTGCGGTCGAGCAGGCCGACTTCCTCCAGCAGGGTTTCGGCCCGGCTGCGGGTTTGGGCCGCGCCGGCGCCGTTCAGTTCCAGCGGCAGGACAACGTTTTCCCAGACGGTGAGGGTGGGGATGAGGTTGAAGAACTGGAAGACGAAGCCGATGTTGCGCCGGCGAAAGAGCGTGCGCCGGCGGTCGTCCAGCGCGCTCAGTTCCTGGCCGTGCAGCCAGATGCGCCCGCCATCGGCGCGGTCGATGCCGCTGATCAGGTTGAGGAGGGTGCTCTTGCCGCTGCCGCTGCGGCCCAGGATGGCGGTGAACTCGCCCTGGCCGAAGGCAGCGTCGGCGTCTTGCAGCACCACGCGGGTCTGCTCACCCTCGCGGTAGCTTTTGGAGAGCTTTTCGAAGCGGAGAAAGGCATCGGGGGTTGGGTCGGGCATGGGATCGTCGTTCGAGCGAGCTGGAGGGGGTCGCCGCTGCTGCCTGGGCGACGGCGATGAGGGAGCGCCGAACGGTGTTGGCGGAGCGGGGACTTGATGTTAGACTGCACGGCATCCGCACTTCGTACCTTCGCCGGCTGAAATCGTCATGACCCTCGCCCTCCTCGCCTCTTGCACTGCCACAGCCTTTCGCCCCGGTCTGACGGCCGCCATCCTCAAACTTGCCGGCGACCTCGGACTCGATCTCGCGATCCCCAAAGCACAAACCTGTTGCGGGCTGCCGGCCTGGAACGCCGGCCAATCGTCCGCCGCCCTGGCCGCCGCCCAACACACCCTCAAGGTGTTTGGCGGCTACGAGACCATCGTCACCGCCTCGCCCGGTTGCTGGCAGATGCTGCGCCAGCACATCCCCGCCTTGCTTGCGGGCGGGCCGCAGGCAGCCGAGGCCCAGCACCTGGCCGGCCGCAGCCTGACCTGGCTCGATTTCCTGGCCCACAACGGCTATCTCGACCGGCTCGATCTCTCCTTCTCCGGCAAGATCGCCCTCTTCGTCCCCTGCTCTCAGGCCGATGACCGTCCCCTCCGCCAGATCCTGGCCCGCGTGCGCGGCGCCGCCATCCTGCCCGACCCGGTGCGCCAGTGCTGCGGCTGGGGCGCCAACCTGACCTGGCGGCATCCCGACCTGGGCAGCGCTCTGGCCCGCCCGGTGACCTCGGCCCTGCGCCTCAGTCGCACCGACCTGGTCCTGACCAGCGATGTCGATTGTCTGCAACACCTGGCCCCGCTCCTGCGCGAGACGGGCGGCCCGGCCATCCTCCACCTGGCCGAGTTCCTGGCCGATCCCCGGGTCTGCCAGATCGTGAGGGCAGCCTAAGTGCTCGCCGACCGCTACACCCGCATCGCCCTCGAACGCCTGCACCGCCTGGGCGCGCAGGCCAGCAGCCGGGCCTGGGCCGAAGTCGAAGACGCCGAGACCGAGCGCCAGGCGGCCGGCCGGGCCAGACAGCGCGTCCTCGACGACCTGCCCGCCTGGCTCGACCGGCTGGAGCAGCAGGCGACGGCCAACGGCGTGCGCGTCCATCGCGCTGCCGACTTCCAGGCCGCCAACCGCATCATCGTCGGCGCCCTGCAAGCCGCCAAGCAGACGGCCGCCGTCTGCAACCATTCGCCGCTGCACGATGAGATCGCCCTGAGCCGGGCGCTGGCCGCCAACGAGCTCGCGCTCACGCGCCTCCACCCCGGCGACCATCTGCTGGAACTGGTGGGCGGGCAGGCGGGGCATCCGGCCTGGCCGGCGGCCCACCTGCGGGTCGAAGACATCAGCGCCGCCATGCAATCCCGGTGGCGGATCCCGGCCACGCTCGACCCCGACAACCTGGCGGCCACCACCTTCAACCGCACCCGGCCGGCGCTGCTGGGGGCCAAAGCCGCCATCCTGGGTCTGCACTTCGCCGACGCCTCCGCCGGCGCCCTCGTCTGCCTGGACAACGACGGCCACAACGCCAGCCTGGTGGCACTGGCCGACCATCTCATCTGTGTGATGGGCATCGAGCAGGTGGCGGCCGAGGCGGCCGACCTGGATGTGCTGGTGCAGGTCTTTGCTCGCAGCGCCTGGGGCCGGCCCATGCCGGGTTACATCACCCCGGTTGTGCGCCCCGACCCGACCGCTGGCCCCAAGACCATCGACCTCATCCTCCTGGACAACGGCCGGGGCCGGGTGCTGGCGGCGGGGATGGCCGAGGCGCTGCGCTGCATCGGTTGCGGGGCCTGCCACACCATTTGCCCGGTCTACGCCCAGATCGGCGGCCAGGGGTACGGCGGTTTCGCCCACACCGGCCCCATCGGCGCCATCCTCAACCCGCTGCTGGCGCGACCGGGCCTGGCCGTGGAGCAGCCTTTCCTCAGCACTGGCTGTGGGGCCTGCCGGCCGGTGTGCCCGGTGGATATCGATTTGCCCGGCCTGCTGCACCAACAGCGTTGGCGCATAGCTCGATCAACCGTTTCGTGGCGAGAACGGACGGCCTTCTGGCTGTGGCAGCGCTTGCTTGGCCGCCCGGCTCTGTTCACAGCCTTTCTGCGCCTGGCCCGGCGTCTGGTTCTTATAGATGGCTAGCCAAAGAAATGATACTCGCTCCTGAAACGTGATGCGTGATGCGTGAAAATCGCCGACGTTTTCTCACGTTTCACGGTTCACGGTTTACGACCTTCGTAACAAATCAACCTAGCGGTCAATAATTCTTGATCTGAAGGCCCTCTCCTGGCGCCGCCCTGGCTTGGGCGACGATGTCGGCGATCTGGTCGAGGTGGTCGGAGTCGTGCATCAGCCCGGCCAGGACGCGGGCGATGCAGTTCTGCGGGCTTTTGTAGGGGGTGTAGGTCAGATCCAGGTGCGGGCGAGCCGGCCAGGCGTTCAGGTAGGCCAGGCGGATGGCCCGGCTTTCGGCCAGGCGTGCGCGCACCTGCTCGGCGGTCTGCATCTGCTGCCAGGGGGTTTCGTAGCGCATACGGCCGTGCACCTCGACGCCGCGGGCCAGGTTGGAGGCCTGGGCGCAGCATTCTTCGCTGGAGGCGGTGCAATGGACGATGACATGGCCCAGCGTCCAGGCCAGCGAGCCGGCGTCCGGGTCGGCGGCGAAGGGGTCGTCGGCATTGGCATCGACGGGGGTGAAGACCACGTCCTCGTCGGTGACGCCCTCGATCAGGCGCAGCTGCCGGTCGAGCATCTCGTTGGTGAAGCGGATCAGGTCGTCGCGGCTGAAACTGGCGGCAAACTGGGCCAGGGTCAGGTCGCGGCGGCGGATGGGATCGAAGTCGAGCAGGGTGGTGGGGGGCTGGCTCAGCATTCGCTGTAACCGCAGTTGTGGCACTTCTTGCAGCCCTCGATGTAGAGCATCGAGGCCTGGCCGCAGTCGGGGCAGAGGTCGCCGATGTTGGCCAGGGGCAGTTCCATTTGTTCGGCAGCCGGTTGTGGGGTCTTGGTCAGGGCTTCGGTCTCGCTCTCGTTCAGGTATTCGCTCAACACCTGGGCGATGGCGTCGGGCAGGGAGCGGACGCGCTGGGGGCCGAAGCCCATCGGCCGGCCGCCGCCGATGCCGCCGAGCTGGTAGACGATCTGTTGCAGTCGTTCGCGGGCCTCGAGGGGGCTGGCCATGCGCAGGATGTAGCTCATCAGCCGGCCCAATGCTTCCGAGACGGCTGCCACATCCGACCCGGCTTTGCCGACGTTGAGGAAGACCTCGAACGGTTCGTCGTGCTCATCGTGGTTGACGGTGATGTAGGCGGTGCCGAGGGGGGTTGGCTGGCGATAGGTGTAGCCGTGCAGCCGGGTCGAGCGGCGCTTGCGGGTGGGGATGGGCGGGGCTTCGGGTTCACGCCCGGCCGGGGCGGGGCTGCCGGCTTGTTTCCCGCCCGTTTCGGTCTTCTTGGCCTCGGCCGTGGCTTTGGTCTCCAACACCACCTCCTGCCGGCTGCCTGTCACATAGACCGTGATCCCCTTGCAGCCCAGTTCCCAGGCCAGCCGGTAGGCCATCTTGACATCCTCGACGCTGGCCTCGCTGGGGAAGTTGATCGTTTTCGAGATGCTGTTGTCGACGAAACGCTGCAAGGCGGCCTGCATCCGCACATGTTCGGTGGGGGTGATGTCCTGGCTGACGACGAAGGTGTGCAGGATGTTGGCGGGCAGCTCGCCGATGTTTTGGCAGGTGCCAGTGTGGAGGATCTCATCGACGATGCGGCGGCGGTTTTCGCCGACGATGCCGGCTTCATCGAGCGCCCGCACGAACAGCGGGCTGATGTAGGTGAGGGTCACATCGCCGCTGGCTTCTTTGACGTAGCGCGTGTAGGCCAGGGCAAAGACCGGTTCACAGCCGTAGCCCTCGCAGCCGGTGACGGTGCCGATGGTGCCGGTGGGGGCGATGGTGGTTTGGGCGCCGTTGCGGATACCGTGGGCCTTGATCCCGGCGACGATGGCATCCCAGTTCAAGTGTGGGCGTCCAAAATCGCGTCCATAGGGGCTGAGCGGGGTGGGGGGAGTCCAGCGCAGGTTGGCCGGGTCGTAGATCGAACCACGGATGGCGGTGAAGGGGCCGCGGGTGCGCGCCAGGTCGATCGAGGTGCGCATGCTGTGGTAGCGGACGAACTCCATGATCTGCCCGGCCAGGTCTTCGGCCTCGGTCGAGCCATAGCGGACGCCGAGCGCATACATCACATCTGCCAGGCCCATGATGCCCAGGCCGATGCGGCGGACGCGATGGGCGGCCTGGCGCAGTTGCGAGACGGCCGGCACATAGGCGTTGGCCTGCACCACGTTGTCGAGGAAGTGCGTGCAGTCGGCGACGGTTCGTTCCAGTCGATCCCAGTCGATGCCGCCCTCGTCGGTCAGGTGTTGGGCAAGGTTGATCGAACCCAGGCAGCAGTTTTCGTAAGGCCCTAGATACTGTTCGCCGCAGGGATTGGTCGCTTCCAACTCGTAGAGGTGTGGCACGGGGTTGGTGCGGTTCGCTTCGTCCAAGAAGAGGACGCCCGGCTCGCCGTTGTGGTGGGCAAAGGTGGCGATCTTGTCGAAGAGCTCGCGGGCGCGCACGGTGCGCCAGACTTTGTCGTTGCGCGGGTTGATGAGATCGAAATCGGCGTCGTCGGCCACGGCCCGCATGAAGGCGTCGGTGACGCCCACCGAGATGTTGAAATTGGCGATCTTGCCCTCTTCGGCCTTGCAAGTGACGAATTCCTCGATATCGGGGTGGCGCACTGGCAGCACGGCCATGTTGGCCCCGCGGCGGGTGCCGCCCTGGGCGATGACGCCGAAGGCCTTGTCGTAGGCTTCGAGAAAGCCGACCGGCCCCGTGGCTGCCCCGGCCGAGGTGAGCACTTTGTCCCCGCGCGGGCGCAAGCGGCCAAAGCCAAAGCCGTTGCCGCCGCCCGTCTGCTGGATCAAGGCGGCGTTGCGCAAGGTCTGGAAGATGCCGTCGGGGTGCTTGCCCATGTCGTCTTCGACGGGCAGAACGAAACACGCCGCCAACTGGCCCAGCGGCGTCCCGGCGCCGGTGAAGGTGGGCGAGTTGGGAAAGAAACGCAGGCTGGTCAGCAACTCGTAGAACGTGTGCGTTGCTTTCTCGACGCTGCCGCCAAACTCGGCTTCGGCCGCGCCCAGGTGGCTGGCCACGCGATAGAACATCTGCGCCGGCGTCTCGGCCGTCTTGCCGTCCAGCGCCTTGCGCAGGTAGCGGCGGCGGAGCACCTCCAGGCTGTTGGGCGAGAGCCGGATGGCGTCGTCGCGCACGTAGTCGGGGTGAAGAGAAGCGGCGGGCGCAAGCGTTTTCACGCTGGTGAACTCAGTCATGGTGCTATCACTCCTTCAAGGTGGGATGACAAAATCGTGGGCGCAGTGGCGGCGAGAATCGCCCACCGGCGCTGATTTCCGGGCTGACTCAGTTTCGCCCCATCAGCCGGTCGATCTCAGCCCGAACCGCTTCCAGGTCGGGCAGATCTAGATAGACGGTGGCGAAGCGGATATAGGCAACGGGGTCGATGGTCTTCAGACGTTCAAGCACCATGTTCCCCACCACCTTGCTGGGGATCTCCGCCTTGCCGGTGCTGTGGACGTACTCCTCGATCTGGTCGGCGATGCCTTCTAGATCGGCCATAGCAATCGGGCGCTTGGCGCAGGCCATGCGGATGCCGTTGAGCAGCTTGGTGCGGTCGAACGGCTCGCGGCGGCCGTCGCTCTTCACCAACTGCACCGCCGTGCTGACCTGTTCGTAGGTGGTGAAGCGCTCGCCGCAGCGCCCGCAAAGGCGGCGGCGGCGGATGCCATCGCCTGATTCACGCGTGTCGATGACGCGCGATTGATCGAAACTACAGTGAGGACACTTCATGATCGGGGCGGCACTTGCAGCGGGCCGCGGCGCAGCCCATGATCAGGCGGGCATGGACCTGATGTTGGCAGTGAAAAAATAGTTCGTACTACAAGATGTAGTAGTTGTCCCTTGCTTAACTACAAGCTGTAGCAACGATGGGAGGCGGAGTGTAGCACATCTGTTCCCGAACGCCAATCAGAGACGGCGGCCTGCACCAGACCCGATGGCGTCGAAATGGCGGGGATGAGACGCGCCGGCCCCCCAAAACTGTTCGACAGCGCCTCTTTCGCCGCGTTGGATCTAGCAGGAATTTTAAGGTCGAGTTGGCGAGGACGGGCCGCGGCTGACTCGTGTACGGCCCGGGCAAGCCCTGGCGATGGCGCAGCCATACCCGGCAGGTCGTCGACCTGCCGGGCATGGCTGCGCAAGCCGATGTCCTTATTGTTGCCCGCGGGCGCGGCGCAAGAACGGTGGGATGTCGTAGCCCTTCGGCGTCTCGCCGGTCGGCGCCGGGGCGACCGTTTGCGGCGTGGTCACCTGCGGCTGCGGTCGCGGCCAGACGACGGGGATGGCCTGCTGCGGACGGGCGTGGTCGAAGCCGGTGGCGATGACCGTGATCCGCAATTCGTCCTTGAGGTTGGGGTCGAGGACGGCGCCAAAGATGATGTTGGCCTCGGGATGGGCGGTGCGCCGGATGATCTCGGCCGCCTCGTTGACCTCGAACAGGCTCATATCCGTCCCGCCAGTGACGTTGAAGAGGATGCCCCGCGCCCCTTCGATGCTGATGTCGAGCAATTGCGAGTGGATGGCGGCTTCGGCGGCGTCCTGGGCCCGGTTTTCGCCCTTGCCGATGCCGATCGCCATCAACGCCGCCCCGCCTTCGCTCATGATCGTGCGCACATCGGCAAAATCCAGGTTGATCAGGCCAGGGATGGTGATCAGTTCGCTGATGCCCTGGATGCCCTGGCGGAGCACATCGTCGGCGGTGGCAAAGGCATGTTGCACGCTGGCCCGCTTGTCCACGATCTGCAACAGACGGTCATTGGGGATGACGATCAGCGTATCGACATGTTGGGCCAGGTTGGCGGCGCCATCTTCGGCCAATTGTCGGCGTTTGGTGCCCTCGAAAGTGAAGGGTTTTGTCACTACACCGATGGTCAGGGCGCCGGTCTCGCGCGCCAGGCGGGCGATGACGGGGGCGGCGCCGGTGCCGGTGCCGCCGCCCAAACCGGCGGTAACGAAGATCATGTCGGCGCCCTTGAGGATTTCTTTCAGTTCGTCGGCTGATTCCTCCGCCGCCTTCTGGCCGACGTCCGGGTGGCCGCCGGACCCCAACCCCTTCGTCAACTTGTCGCCAATGCGCACCCGCAACGGCGCTTCGGCCAGCATCAGGGCCTGGCCATCGGTATTGACGATGACGAATTCGACACCCTGGATGCCCTCTTGGATCATGCGATTGACGGCATTGCCGCCGCCGCCGCCAACCCCGATCACCTTGATCTGGGCCAGGTTGTCAACATACTGCTTGGACGTTTTGCTGGTCATGGCTGTGCTCCTGGAAATAAAAGGTTCTTGAGGGGGAGTTGGAACCGGCACTTTCGTGCTTGGGGCGGAATGTTAACGGTAGTTGAACGAGGCGCCAAATCGACGCCAGAGGGCGGTGTGCCACGGTTGGGGCCGCAATTTGCGGGTGGGATGTGCGCCGAACCACAGTCTCGCCGCTGTTTAGCCGGGCAGCAGGTTGCGCAGCCACTCGCGCAGCCGCGGGGCAAAGGCGAAGGAGGATCGCGGGCTTTCGGTGGGGCCGTGCCGCTGCGCCCACATCAGCAGCCCCAGACCGGTGGCATGGGCAGGCGTCAGCCACTGGCGCTGGGCGTTGGCGATGCCGTTGGGCGCGCCGGTGCGCATCGGCATCTGCAATTGATGGCGGCCAAGCTCCTTCAGCCCTTGCATCTGGGCGGCGCCGCCCGTCAGCACCATCCCGGCCGGCAACAGACCATCGTAGCCAGAGCGTTTGACCTCGCGCAGCACATCCTGGAAGACTTCTTCCCCGCGCGCCTCCAGGATTTCGGCGATGTAGCGGCGGGGGATGGCCTGGGTCTGGGCGTCGCCGAAGGCGCGGGTGTTGATCATCTCATCCGCCGCCACCCAATCGGGCAGGACGTGCCCGTACTTGATCTTGAGCGCCTCGGCGGCCTCGAACGGCGCCCGCAGGCCAAAGGCCAGGTCGCGGGTGAAGTTGTCGCCGCCCACCTCCAGCACGGCCGTGAACCAAACCGAGCCGCCCAGGAAGACGGCGAGATCGGTCGTGCCACCGCCTACGTCCACAACCGCCACCCCCAGGTCGCGCTCCTCGTCGGTGAGGACGGCCTCGGCGCTGGCCAACGGCGCCAACACCAGCTCGTCGATGGTCACGCCGTTGCTTTGGATGCACTTGACAAGGTTGTGAATGGCGGTGGCGGCGCCGGTGATGATGTGGGCATTGACTTCCAGGCGGTAGGCGTGCATCCCCACCGGCTCCATCACCCCCTCCTGCGCATCGACGGTGAAATTGCGCGCGATGGTGTGGATTACCTCGCGGTCGCTGGGGATGGGGATGGCGCGCGCCGCATCGAGGGCGCGTTCGACATCCTGGTGGGTGATGCTGCGCCCGCGCGGGATGGCGACAGCCCCCACGCCGTTGTGCGAGCCGATGTGCCCGCCGACGATGCCGACATAGGCGCTGCGCACCGTGACGCCGGCGTCATGTTCGGCCTGCTCGATCGACTCGGTGATGGCCTGGGTGGCCGCCGGCACGTTGACGACCACGCCCTTGCGCAGGCCCTGGCTGCGCGCCAGGCCCGCGCCCACCAGCCGCAGGCCGCGCCCTTCGTCGGGCGTCACTTCGGCAATGAAGGTGCAGACTTTGGTTGTGCCTACATCGATGGCGGTGATGAATTCTGATGACACGGTTGGGGATTGGGGATTGGGGATGGCGAATTGCGGATTGCGAAGTGCGAATTGCGGATTGCGAAATGGATCGATCACGAATGGCACGAATGGACGAATGGCGCGAATAGAGCCAGTAGTCAGTAATCAGTAGTCAGTAATCAGTAATCAGTAATCAGTAGTCAGTAATCGGTAATCAGTAATCGGTAATCAGTTACCAGTGACCACCTGCCACTTGCGACCTGCGACCTGCGACCTGCGACTTGCGACCTGCGACCTGCGACCTGCCGCCTTCTCAGCGCCAATACGGGTGCTGGAACCGCAGATCGACTTCCTGGACGGCGGCCTTCTGCCGCAGGAGGTCTTGCCGTAGGGCCGCCCAGGCCAACAGTTTGGCGTCCATATTCTCGGCCTGGCCCAGGAGCACGCGCCAGCCTTCGGGGCTGAAGAAGTACATCCCGAACGGCTCCTGGTAGCGGAAGGTGTCGATCTGTGGCAGGTCGCGGGTGATCCGGCGAATGGCAAGCAGGAGGGCCGGATCGATGTGTTGGGGGTCGAACTGGGCCGAGTTGGAATCGTCGATGAGCTTGACCAGGTCGCTGCGAGTGTCGGCGGCCGGCATGAGCGCTCCCTCGGCGTCGGCCCAGCGCGTCTCGCCCTGCACCTGGTAGAGCAGCACCGGCTCTCGTTCGACTACCGTGATCCGCACCCGGTTCGGCAGGCTCAGCCGCACGGTGGCCGAGCGAATGGTGGGCAACTGGCTCAATCGCTGGCTGATGGCTGCTGGCCGGAGGAAGAAGATGCTGAAGCGATCGATGCCGGCCTGCTGATAGAGGGCCGCGGGCGTGAGGTAGCGCGTCTTGGCGATCTCGGCCTGGTAGACATAAAAATCCAGACTGGTGAAGACGGCAATCAACCCGGCCACGCCCAGGGCCAGCATCAACCCGGCCCCGGCATGGCTCAGGTTCCAGGCTCGTTCGGCCAGCCAACGCCGGATGCGCTGGCCGGCCCGCTGGCGTGGGGCCGGGCGCGCTGCGGCGGTGGGGGCGGCAGGACGGCGCCGGGAGCCGAGCAGGAGGCGTGGGTTGAGCACGGGCAGCGACGGCAAGCCAAAACGATGGCTCCGTGGGCGCGGCGCCGACGGGCGTCGTTTGGGCGGTGGCTGCGCCGGCCGGTGGTCGGGGCTGCTGCGGTAGTAACCGGGCATGTCGGGGGAGGGGGGAATGTTAACGGCGGGTGCGATTACGAGCGTGGTCGGCGTGGCGGGCCAGGGCCAGTTCGATCAAGCGGTCGAGCAGCTGGGGATAGGGCAGACCGCTGGCGGCCCACAGTTTGGGATACATGCTGATGCTGGTGAAACCGGGCATGGTGTTGATCTCGTTCAGGAACAACTCGCCGGTGTCGCCAGCCAGCAGGAAGTCCACACGGCTCAGCCCGCTGCCGTCCACGGCCCGAAAAGCCTGCACGGCCAGGCCGCGCACCTGTTCGGTCTGTTCGCGGCTGAGGCGGGCGGGGATGACCTCGCGGCTGGCGCCGTCCAGATATTTGGCGGCATAGTCGTAGAATTCGTTGCTGGGCAGGATCTCGCCGGGAAGCGAGGCGATGGGGTCGTCGTTGCCCAGGACGGCCACCTCGATCTCTCTGGCCTGACTCACGCCCTGCTCGACGACGATTTTGCGGTCATAGGCGGCCGCCTCGGCCAGCCCGGCTGCCAGTTCGTCGCGGTCGTGGGCCTTGCTGATGCCCACGCTGGAGCCGAGGTTGGCGGGTTTGGTGAACAGTGGGTAGCGGAGGGCCGCCTCGAGGCGTTGGAGCACGGCGCCGGGGTCGGCCTGCCATTCGTCGCGCATCACCAGTTGCCAGGGGGTCTGGGGCAGGCCGTGGGCCGCAAAGACTTGTTTGGCCACGGCTTTGTCCATGGCCAGGGCCGAGCCGAGGACGCCGCAGCCGACATAGGGGATGCCTGCCAGGTCGAGCAGTCCTTGCAGGGTGCCATCTTCGCCGTAGGTGCCATGAAGCACGGGCAGGATGATGTCGATGCCGGCCAGGTCGCGAGGGCCGGGCCAGAGGGGGGCGTCTTCGGGGGCGCTGCCGCCGGTGACAAGCTGCTCCAGCGGGTCGCCATCGAACAGCCAACGCCCGGCCTTGTCGATGCCGATGGGGACGATGGTGTAGCGGTCTTTGTCGAGCGCAGCCAGCACCGATTGCACGCTCATCAGGCTGACGTCGTGCTCGCCAGAGCGGCCGCCAAAGAGGACGGCGATGCGGAGACGGGAGGAGGGGGGGGGCATGGGGGGTGTGAAACGGGAGGCGTGTTCCGTGTTCCGTGAAACGTGAAACGTGAGGCGTGAGGCGTGAGGCGTGAGGCGGTGCGAGTTGCGGAGTGAGCACGCCCACGTGCGAACGGCTGCGCAGGACGACTTCGGTTCGGTCAGGTCTGGTCGTCTCTCGTCTCTCGTCCATCGTTGCCGATCAGCTGGATTTCCGGCTCCAGGAGGATGCCGAAGCGGTCGCGGACGGTCTGGCGGATGTGATCGATCAGGCGGAGGACGTCGGTGGCGGTGGCGCCGCCCTGGTTGACGATGAAGTTGCCGTGCAGGGCGCTGACGCTGGCGCCGCCGATGGTGTAGCCCTTCAGCCCGGCGGCCTCGATCAGGCGGCCGGCGTAGTCGCCCTCTGGGTTCTTGAAGATGGAGCCGGCGCTTTTGGCGGTCGGCTGGGTGCGACGGCGATGGGCGATGAAGCGTTTGGCAAGGAGGGCGTCGACGCCATCAGGGTCGGGCCAGAGGCGGAGGGTGGCGGTCAGGACGACGGGGCCAAGTCCGGGGCGGGCGACGAGTGGCTTCAGGCGGCTGCGTCGATAGGCGAAGCCCAGGTCGGCGGCGGCGACTTCGTGCACCCGGCCATTTTCCCACAACGTGGCGCTTTGCAGGTTATCGGCCAGGCAGCCGTTGTGGGCGCCCGCATTGCCCACCACGGCGCCGCCCACGGCGCCGGGGATGCTGACGGCCCAGGCCAGACCGCCCAACCTGCGCTTGAGGGCGCTGTGGGCCAGCCCGGCCAGCGGCGCGCCGCTCTCGGCCCGCAGGCAGGGGGCGGGGTCGTTGTCGGTGGGCCAGGCGATGCGGTGGCACTGGTTGAGGATGATCAGCCCGGCCACGCCGGCATCGCTGACGAGGACGTTCGAACCTCCCCCCAGCAGCAGGAACGGCGCCTGCCAACGCCACAGCACATCCAGCGCCGCGGCCAGCTGTTCGAGACGCCGGACGATGAGCAGGGCTTCGGCGGGGCCGCCGATGCGAAAGCTGGTGAACGGCGCCAACGCTACCTGGCTCTGGATGCCATAGCGGCCAAAGGAGGCGAGTTCGGCGAGGAGGGCGGGGGGCATGGGAGGGTAACAGTGGTCAGTAGTCAGTGGTCAGTAATCAGTGGTTAGTGATCAGTGATCAGAATCAGGTAACAATCAACAATCAACAATCAACAATCAACAATCAACGGCGCACATGCTACTGGACTACCAGTCTACCGATCTACTTGTCTACCTATCTACCTATCTACCTGTCTACCTGTCTACTTGTCTACTTATCTACTTCCCTCAACAAGGCTGGGGCAAGGTCGGTGGCGTTGCCGGCGCTGAGGATGACGACGAGGCTGCCGGGGCCGGCGGACGCCTTCAGGGTCTGGAGGGTGGCGGCAAGGTCGCCGGTGGGCAGGGCCTGGGGATGGCGGCTGGCGGCGGCGATTTGGGCGGGGGTGATGCCGGGATCGACCGGCTCGCGGGCGGCGTAGATGTCGGTGATCAGAACGTGGTCGGCGGCGGCGAAGGCGCCGTCGAAGCGGTCGAGCAGGGCGCGGGTGCGGCTGTAGGTGTGGGGCTGGTAGACGGCCCAGAGTTCGCGGTGGGGATAGGCGGCGCGGGCCGCGGCCAGGGTGACGCGGATTTCGGTGGGGTGGTGGGCGTAGTCATCCACCACCAGCACGCCGTTGGCTTCGCCCCGGACTTCGAAGCGCCGTCCTGCCCCGCGGAAGTCGGCCAGCAGGGGGGCGGCCGTGGCGATGGGGAGGCCGGAGAGGGCGGCGGCGACCAGGGCGGCGGCGCTGTTGAGGGCGTTGTGCAGGCCGGGGACGGCCACGCGCACGGTGTGCAGGGTGCCATCGGGGCCGCACAGACCGTAGGTCGTCTGGTGTTGTTCGATCTCGATGTTGCGGACGGCCCAGGCCGCCCCAGAGCGATTGCCAAAGCCATGCCAGTTCGAAGCGGGGTGTTCGGCGGCCAGGCGGCGCAGGGTGGGGTCGTCGTGGCAGTAGATGATGTGGCCGCCGGGCTGCAGGCGGGCGATGAAGCGACGGAACGAGTCCTCGTAGGCGTCGGCGGTGGGGAAGCAGTCGGGGTGGTCCCAGTCGATGTTGGTCAGGACGATGAGGTGGGGGGCCAGGCCGAGGAAGGCGTGGTCATACTCGTCGGCTTCGATCACGAAATAGGGGCCGGCGCCGAGTGCGCTTGCACCCAGATCGGGCAGGGTGCTGCCGATGATGTAGCCGGGCGAGCGACCGCTGCGGGTCAGTACATGGGTGATCATGCCGGTGGTCGTCGTTTTGCCATGCGTTCCGGCCACGGCGATGACCCTGCGCCCGCCGGTGAGGGGGCCGAGCAGGTCCTGGCGTTTGACCACCGGGATGCCGGCCGCCTGGGCGGCGAGGAGTTCGGGGTTCTGGGCCGGGACAGCCGACGAGATGAGGACCAGGTCGGGTAGGGCCGGGCCGGTGGGGCGGCGCAGGTGGGCGGCGTCATGGCCCAGGCTGACGCCGGCGCCCGCCTGCGCTAATGCCGCCATCCGGGCCGAGGCCGACTGATCGCTGCCGCTGACCTGAAAGCCCATCTCCAGCAGGACGGCGGCGATGGGCGCCAGACCGCTGCCGCCGATTCCGATCAGATGGAAGCGGTGGCGCCGGCGTTGGTCAGGCGGGAGGGCGAAGAGCGAGGGCCAGGACATGGTGGGGATTGGAGATTGGAGATCGGAGATTGGAGATTGGTCCAATCTCCAATCTCCGATCTCTTTACCTGCGAACGCGGGCAATGAGCATGAGCATGAGCAGCGCCCCCCAATAGATGGGGTCGATGACGACGGGGGGCAGCAGGCCGGTGAGTCGCTCGGCCAGAGGGGTGAGGGGGAGGGTGAGGAAGAGGGGGCTTCCGGTCGGGCCGCGGAAGTCGGCAATAGGGTAGTCGTACTTGTCCTGGAAATACCACAAGGCCCCTGCCACCAGGATGCCGTTGAGCAGCCCCACCGAGAGGTTGATGAGGAAGCCTTCGCTCCCTTTGCGCAGGGCGCCTTCGAAGGCAAAGGTCTGGCCGGCGTAGGCTGAAAAGACGATGAGGAGAAAGATGATGCTGTAGGTGAAGGAATAGAGATGCTGTAGGCCGCGCGGGGATGGGTTCAGGTTGAGGGCATCGCTCAGGCGTTTGATCAGGCCCGGTAGGAAGCGGTCCAAGAAGAAGGTGATCAGGAAGAGAGCGGCAAAGATCAGCGTGGTGACGCCCAGTTCCTTGGGGTAGCCGCGCACAAGGGCGATGAAGATGAAGAAGATGGCCACTGCCGACCAGAGGATTTCGAGGGGGCCCACGGTGTGCTGACTCCAGGTAGAGGTTTTCCGCCGCTATTTCGACTTCCCGGCCGGGCGCAGATTGCGCAGGGCAACCAGCAGGACGATGATGATGAACAGCGGCACGATCCACTTATCGACGGCGCCATAGAGCCAGTCTAGCGGGGTGAGCAGTGTGCCGAGGGTTGTCCTGATGATTTGGAAGATACCGCTCAACGGCGTTGTCTGGGCGGTGAGCGGCGGCAGGATGGGTGTGCCGGAGAGGTAGGGGTAGAAGATGTAGGCAAAGAGCAGGCCGTTGGCGATGCCCATGAACATGCCGGTCAGGTGGCTCGCCTTTTTCTTGATGCGGGCGGCGATGATGAAGGCGAGCAGGAATAAGACCACCATCAGCAGCAGTAGGAAGTCCTGAGCCTGGCTGTCGTTGATCAGATTGCCGATTTTTTTGGCGGCGGCCACAGCCGGCTCGAGCTTGGCCAGGTCGAAGTCGCCGGAAAAGAGGGCGCTGACGCCGCCGTTGAGGGCGATCTGGAGCAGGAACCAGACGGCATTGACGCCGCTGATGATCCTTCCACCCAGGTAGTCCTCTCGGCTGAACAGAAAGCCCAGGGCGATGAAGCCAAATTTTACCAGCTCGCCCATGAAGCCGCGGCGATAGCCCACGACCGCAAAGGCGCCGAGCACCAACAGCATCAGGAGTACGCGTTCGATGTCGTTCATGGGGGGCGTGTCGTGGTTTTGGCCAGGGCGATGAGGGCATCGGCGAGGCGGTCGGCGGCGTCGGGTCGGGCCAGCGCGGCGCTGGCCTGGCCGAGGGCGTGCAGGCGGTCGGGGTGGTCGAAGAGCTCGCGCACGGTGGGGAGCAGTTGGCCGGGAAGGTCGGCGTCGTCGATGACGATGGCGGCGTCGCGGTCGGCCAGATAGCGGGCGTTGGGGAGTTGGTGTTGGCCGGAGATGGGCAAAGGGACGAGGATGGCCGGCAGGCCGAGGGCGGGGAATTCGCCCAGGGTGGAGGCGCCGGCGCGGGTGATGGCAAGGTCGGCGGCGCAGAGTGCGGCCGTCATCTCCTCGTGCAGGTAGGGGAAGCTACGGTAGCGGCGGCTCTGCTCGGAGCCAAGTCCGGCAACCCGCCTCTGTGCTGCTTCCCGATCGACTTCGCCCGTGATGTGGATCACTTGCGCCAGGGCCAGCAGGTCGGGCAAGACGCTGGCGGTAGCCTGGTTGATCGAACGCGAGCCGCGCGAGCCGCCGAAAATGAGCAGGGTGGGTTGGGTCGGGTCGAGGTCGAAACGCTGTCGGGCTTCTTCTTTGCTCAGGCTGCGCCGGCGCAGTTGGCGACGCACCGGGTAGCCGGTGACGATGGCCTTGCCGGGGAAGAAGGCCGTCGTCTCGGCGAAGCTGACCGCAATCTGGGTGGCGTATCCGGCCAGCCGCTGGACGGCCAGGCCAGGGGTGACATCGGGCAGGTAGATGAGGATGGGCAGGCGCTGGCGGTGGGCGGCCCAGACGAGCGGGGCGCAGACATAGCCGCCGGTGACAAAGACGACGTCGGGGCGCCAGTCGTGCAGGAGCCGCCGGGCCTGCCAGGCTCCGCGGGCCAGCCGCAAGCTGTTGCGGGCCAGTTGCAGGGGGTTGCGGATGCGCAACTGGCCGGCCGAGATGGCCACGAAGTCGATGCCGGCGTTGGCCGCCATCGTCGCTTCGATGCCATCGGTGGTGCCGGCGTAACAGATGGCGAGTGGGGACTGGCCGGCTCTAGCGGCGGCTGCGGGCGTAGCCGGTTGTTCGGGGACGGGCGGATTACTGGGATGGACGGATAGGGATGTTTCAGCGGCGGCTGCGGGCGTAGCCGGTCGTTCGCAGGCCGCGTGCAGAGCCTCCACCGTGGTCAGGATCGGATAGACGTGGCCGCCGGTTCCGCCGCCAGAGACGATCAAGCGCATCGAAGCGAATGCCTCCTCCCCCGCGTGAGATGTTGAGCAAGATGCCGACGGCGCCCAGGTTGATGACCGTGCTGGAGCCGCCATAGCTGAAAAACGGCAGGGGTAAGCCAGAGAGAGGGAAGGTGGCCGTGATCACGGCCATGTTGATGAAGGCTTGTGCTACGAGCCAGGTGGTGATGCCAAATGCAAGCAGGGCGCCAAAGCTATCCCTTGCAGCCATGGCGATGCGGGTGCCGCGGTAGGCGAAGAAGAGGAACAGCGCCAGGACCAGGAGCGTGCCCACCAGCCCCAGTTCTTCGCCCACGACGGCGAAGATGCTGTCGGAATGGACTGCCGGCAGGCCGCCGGGCAACTTGTGGACGCTGTTGGCCAGCCCCTGACCGAAGACGCCGCCTTCGACCAGGGCATACAGAGCCTCGCGCAGATGGAAGTTCTGCGTCTGGATGGGGTTGCCGATCGAGGAGATGAAGATGGTCATCCGCTCGTGAGCGTGCGGCGACAGGATGATGACGGCGGCAAAGGTGACGGCCCCCAGCGCCGTGAGGATGACCATCTGGACGAGGTTGGCGCCGGCAATGAAGAACATCGCTACCGCCGTCACGCTGATCATCATGGCTGTGTCGATGTCGGGCTGGGCCAGGATCAGTCCGACCAGCAGGCCCAAGAGGACGGCGAAGGGCACCAGGCTGATGCTGACGTTGCGCGCCATCGAGCCTTTGGAACTGAGCCAGGCGGCGATGTAGATGATGATGGCGAGTTTGGCGATTTCGGACGGTTGCACCGAACCGTCGAAGAACTGGCGCCGGGCGCCGAATTTGGCCGCGCCAAATACCAACACCAGCAGCAGCAGCAAGAGGGTGATGGCCATGATCGGCAAGGCCCACTTCTGCCAGAGGCGATAGTCGATGTTGAGGGCCACGACCAACGCCCCCGCCCCAATGCCTGTCCAGATCAGCTGCCGTATGAAGAAATAGAGCGGGTTTTCGGTGTTGACATAGGCGAAGGCATAGGAGGCGCTGAAGACCATCACCAGGCCGAATCCAACCAGCGCCGCCATCAGCACCAGCAAGGGATAATCGAAGGTGGGGAGGAGGGGTTTGTTGCGGGTCATGGGTTCTCCTGGGGTGTGATGCGTGGTGCGTGGTGCGTGTTCCGTGAGGCGTGAAACGTGAGGCGTGAAACGTGAGGCGTGGGGTGTGAGGCGTGGGGTGTCAGGGTTCTGGCAGGGCGAGGACGAGGTCGCGGAAGTGGCGGCCGCGGGCGGTGAAATCACGGTAGGCATCGAAGCTCGTCCCGCCCGGTGACAGGAGGACGACATCGCCCGGCCGGGCAAGGGCGTCGGCCAGGCTGACGACGGTGGCCAGGTCGGCGGCTGTGTGTACGGCCTGCACCCGGCTGTCCGCGGGCAGGGGCAGCAGGGCCGACTTGATCAGCCCGGCCGCTTCGCCAAAGACGATCACGTGCCGCGCCCGCTCATGGACGGTCGCGGCCCATGCCGCCCAGGGCAGGTGTTTGTCGCGACCGCCAGCCAGCAAGATGATCGGCTCGTCGAAACTGCGCAGCGCCGCCATCGCTCGTTCGGGCGAGGTGGCGATGCTGTCGTCGATCCACCACACGCCGCGGCGATGGCGCACGATCTGCAGGCGATGCTCGACGCCGGCGAAGGCGCTGGCCGTCTCGCACAGCGCCGTCGGCGATGCGTCTGCGGCTGCGGCCAGGCAACAGGCGGCCAACACGTTGGCCAGGTTGTGCTCGCCCCGCAATTTGATCGCACGGCGATGGACGATGGCTTGCGCCTGGCCCTGCCAGCGCAGCCACACCCACCCATCCTCGCTCAACCAGGCGCCATCGTCCTCCGGTTGCGCGCGCAAACTGAAGCTGAGCACGCGCCCGGCCAGGGGGAAATCGACCGCCTCCTGCCCTGACCCGGCTTCGATCCGAACCCGGCGGGTGGCAGCCCAGGCCGCAGTCAGGGGATCGTCGCCGTTCAGCACGGCCACATCGCTCGCCGACTGCGAGGCCAGGATGTTGGCTTTGGCCGCCGCATAATGCGCCAGCGAGGGATGGCGGTCGAGATGGTTCGGCGTCAGGTTGAGGACGCCCGCCACCTGCGGACTGATCCCGCCCTCCCCACCTCCCCCCCTCGTAGTGGCGACTTCAGTCGCCCTTCCCATCGTTTTCCCCGTAGTGGCGACTTCAGTCGCCCTTCCCCCCGTCCTCCCCCCCCAATACAGAAGCTGAAAACTGGACAGCTCAAGCGCCACCCTGTCCCCCGCCCCCACCTCGGCCACGCGTCCCAGCAGCGGCTCACCGATATTGCCACCCAACCAGGTGCGGTAGCCCGAGGCCTCGAGCATCTTCGCCGTTAGGGTCGTCGTCGTCGTCTTGCCGCTGGAGCCGGTGACGCCGACGATCTTGGCCGGGCAGAGCTGGGCGAATAGCCGCGTCTCGGTTGTGATCGGCAGGCCGGCCGCCTGGGCGGCCAGGAACAGCGGCAGGTCTTGGGGGACGCCGGGGCTGGCCACGACGACATCGACGCCGGCCAGGAGGTCGGGCGTCTGTGGGCCGATCCGCAGCTCCACCCCCAACCCATCCATCTCGCCGGCGCCGGCCGTGGCCTGCAGGTCGCTGGCGATCACCCGCGCCCCCTGCCCGACCAGCCAGCGCGCCGCCACCATCCCCTCGCGCGCCAGGCCGACGACGAGAACGGTTCTTCCGGCAAAGGTGAATTCGGTGGAGGACTTCATTGAAATAACTCAATCCGTGTTCATCCGCGCCAATCCGCGTACCAAATCGATCAAAGCAGCGCCAGGGCGATGCCGAACATGGCCGATAGCAGGCCGATCAGAAAAAAGCGCTGGGTGACGTGTGTTTCCGACCAGCCGAGCAACTCGAAATGATGGTGCAGGGGACTCATCTTGAAAGGCCGCAGGTCGCGGCCCAGAAAACGGCGGCTGAGCTTGGCCGAAAGCACCTGGATGATCACCGACAGCGTTTCGGCCACGAAGGGAAAGCCGATGATCGGCAACAGCAGCCATTGCCCGGTCATCAGGGCCACCACGGCCAGGGTGGCGCCCAGGGCCATGGCGCCGATGTCGCCCATGAACATTTGGGCGGGGTAGGCGTTGAACCACAAAAAAGCGAAGGTGGCGCCAACGATGGTGAAACAGAGCGCCGCCAGCCACACCTGGCCCTGGAGGAAGGCAATGACGCCATAAGCCACATAGCACACGGCCGCAATCGAACCGGCCAGCCCATCCAGCCCGTCGGTGATGTTTACGGCGTTGGCCATGGCGGTGATGATGAAGATGGCAATGGGGATCCACATGCCGTCGATATCGATCCGTTCGGGCACGGTGGGCAGGGCGATGCTGTGCAAATCCAGGCCGAAATACATGATCAGGGCCAGGATGGCGGCCAGCGCCACCTGGGCGGGGAACTTCGACCGTGCCAGCAGGCCCTGGGCGTCGCCGCGCCGCCGCCTGATGCCGGCCAGGTCGTCCAGCATCCCCAAGCCGCCGAAACTGACCAGCGCCAACACCGGCACCAGCACCGAGGCGCCGATGACGGTGAGACCGAAGAGATTGGCCAGGTTGAGGCCGAGGGTGATGAACACGACCGGGAGGATGATGAGGATGCCGCCCATCGTCGGCGTGCCTGCCTTGACCTGATGCGACTGGGGGCCTTCCATGCGGATACGCTTGCCCAACTGTTGGCGTTTGAGCAAGCGGATCAGCGGTGTGCCCCAGATCACGGCCAGGAGGAAGGCCAGGGCGCCGAGGGTGAGCGAGTAGGACATGGGTGGATGGGGATGGGCGGATGGGGATGGGCGGATGAGGGTGGGCGGATGGCTGGGATGGGCGGATGGGGATGGGGCGGTTATGCCTTGACGCTCAACCCGGCCGCTAGTTCTTCCATGCCCATCGCTCGTGAACCCTTGATCAGCACGTGATCGCCGGCCTGGACGAGTGAGCGCACGAGCGACAGCGCCTCGGCGGCGGTGGCGACATGATGAACACGGGCTGCCGGCAAGCCGCTGGCCAGGGCTTCTTGCTCGATCCAGGTCGAGAGCGGGCCGACCGTGACCAGGGTGTGAACCACCGCTGCCGCCCGCGCTCCTACCAGCCGGTGCCCGCTTTCGGCCTCGCTGCCCAGTTCCAGCATGTCGCCCAGGACGGCCACACGCCGGCCGCCGAGATCGGCCAGCAGATTGAGCGCAGCCAGAGTGGAAGGCGGGCTGGCGTTGTAGGTGTCGTCGATCAGCGTGCTGCCGTTCCAGCCCGGTGTGACCTCGATGCGAAGCTGGGCGCTGACATCGCGCAGGCCGCGGATGATGTCTTCCCAGCCCAGGCCGCACACCAGCCCCACCGCCGCCGCCCGCAAGGCCGTGTGGACGGCATGACGGCCCAGCAGCGGCAGATGGACGTACAACGACTCCTCCTTGCCTCCCTGCGGGCGGCGCCGAAAACGGAAGCGGATGCCCTCCAGCCCCTCACTTTCGATCTGGTCGGCCCACAGATCGGCCTCGGGCGTCAGCCCATACCGAAACACCGGCGCCGGGCTGAACTCGGCCATCTGCCGCACCCGCTCATCATCCCAGTTGAGGATGGCGCAGCCGCTGGCCGGCAGCGCCCGCACCAGCTCCGACTTGCCGCGGAAGATGGCCTCCATGCTCCCTGCCCGCTCCAGGTGAATCGGCCCGATATTGGTGACCACCCCGATGCTGGGCCGGGCCAGTTCGCACAACTGGGCGATCTCGCCCTCGACGTAGAAACCCATCTCCAGCACGGCAAAACGATGCGATGCTTCCAGCCGTAGCAGCGTCAGGGGCAGACCGATCTCGTTGTTCAGATTACCCGCGCTCCACAGCGTGGGATAGCGCTGGCGCAAAACGGCGGCGACCAGTTCCTTAGTCGACGTCTTGCCCACGCTGCCCGTGATCCCGATCACCTTCGGCTGATGCCGCGCCCGCCAGCGCCCGGCCACACGTTGCAGACCGACCAGGCTGCTTTCGACCAGGAAAACCACGGGTTGATCGACCACGGCCGGCGATGGATCACGGGCGGGGTGCAGCGCCAGCGCCCGGATGCCATCTGGGGCCGCGTCCCACCGCTCGGCGATGACGGCGATGGCCCCGCGCTCGATGGCATCGCGCACAAAACGATGGCCGTCGGTGTGCTCGCCCACCAGCGCCACAAAGCAGCTTCCCGGCGTGGCTTGCCGGGAATCGATGACGAAGTTGGAGATCGAGACGCTCGCCAGACTGGGATGCAGAAGCTTGCCGCCCAGCCCCAGGTAGACGTCGGCCAGGGTGATGGTCATGGCGGTGATGATGACGAGCGTTTCTCGGCCGCCTGGCGTCGAACCGCGTCCGGTGGAATGGAGTACATCTGGATCAGATTGGCGATGATCGAGCGGAAGACCGGCGCCGCCGTGTAAGTGGCCCACTTGGAGGTTTTCGGCCGGTCGAGCTTGACCAGGATCACAAACTGCGGGTCATCGGCCGGGAAGAAACCGGCGAAGGAGGCGATGGTATATTGGTCGACATAACCACTCGGCAAGGGGATCTCAGCCGTGCCCGACTTGCCAGCGATGCTGTAACCCTCGATCGGCACATCGGGCGTGCGCTTCACCGTGTCCACCATCATCCGGGTCAGGGTGTGGGCTGTGGCTGGCGAGATCACCCGGTTCAGGGCCTGCGGCTCGATCGCCACCACCCGCTCGCCATCCACAACCTGGCCGACGACGTGCGCCCGGTAGAGCACGCCATCCGAGGCAATGGCGGCGACGGCGTTGGCCATCTGCAGTGGCGTCACGCTGATGCCCTGGCCAAAGGAGTTGATGGCCAGGTCGGCCGGATACCAGCCCTCCTTGCCGGGGATCTTCACCCACCCGCGGTGCTCGCCCGCCAGTTCGACGCCGGTGAACTGGCCGAAACCAAACCGCTCCACCGCCCGGTAGAATTCAACCTTGCCCAATTTGACGGCGATCTTGGCCGTAGTCACGTTCAGCGACTCGGCCAACGCTTCGGCTGCCGTCACCTGGCCATGACCTGTGCGATCCCAGTTGTGGATCTCGCGTTCGCCGTATTCGAACGTCGGGGTGTCGAGGAACTTGCTTTGGGGGGTGATGGCGCCCTTTTCGAGCGCGGCCGCATAGGTGACCAGTTTGAACACCGAACCCGGCTCGTAGGGATCGTTCACAGCCGGGTTGCGGTAGGCATTGGCATCGCCAACCGCGGTGAAGTTGTTCGGGTCGAAATCCGGCCACGAAGCCATGGCCAGGATGGCGCTGCCATGGGGCGTCAGGACGATGACCGAACCGCCTTCGGCCCGGTGCAGTTGGATGGCCTTGCGCAACTCCTCTTCGGCCATGGCCTGGATGCTGCGATCCAGGGTCAGAACCAGGTCGCGTTGCACATACGAGGGCGTGAACGGGCTGTCGGGGAGCCGGTCGTCGTGGGTGGCGGTCGCCTGTCCGCGCAGGATGGCGTTGTTGGCGCGCAAAAAGGTGTCATAGTAGCCCTCCAGCCCGTAGTAGCCGCGACGATCGCCGGCCACGAAGCCGAGCACATGGGCAGCCATGCGGCCTTCGGGATAATAGCGTTTGGGCAGAGGCTGAGCGGTGACGGTGAAAACATCCATCGCCATGATCTCCTCGCCCACGGCCGGCCCCACCAGGCCCAGCGGCAGGTAGGCGGCGTCGGCATTCTCCGCCAGCATGTGTTCGAGGGCGAGGGGGTCCATCCCCACCCATGGCGCCACGGTGGCGGCGTAGAGACGGGCATCCTTGATGATGTTGGGCGTAGCCGCCACCTGATAATAGTAACTGTCGAGGGCGAGGGGATGCCCCAGGCGATCGACGATCGTCCCCCGCGGCTGTTCCGGGTCCACATAGGCTTTTTCATCCGCCGTCCATCCCTGGCCGGCCTGACCGACGTTGTTGGACTGCGACGGGAGCGACCGCGCTGCAAACACCTGATAGCGCACCAACTGCACTGCCAGGATTAAACCAAAGGCCACCAACATGCCCAGCACCGCTTGGAAGCGCACAAGCGAGCGCGGCTCATCCGGGGGCAAGTCCCGCAAATTGGCGTTGCTCGGCTCTCCCTCCAGATAGCCGGCCGTCTGGCGCAGCCGATAGAGGCCGCCGCCCAGATCGCCTGTGGCGTTAGTCATGGGGCCTCCTGGGGCGGCGAAGTCTGCGAACTCTCCCCCGCGGGCGCCGCCCTCACCGCCACATAGTCCAACTCGGCCACCGGTCCGAAACCGGCCGCAAGCGCGCGCTTCTTCATCTCTGCCAGGCTCTGCTCATACGCATAGCGGGCCAGCAGGTTGCTATTCTCGCGCTGCAAGCGCGCATAGTCCCGCTGCAAATGAGTGATGCCATAGGTGGTCACCGTGATCCGCGAAGCCTGGAACAGATAAAGACAGAGCACCGCCGTCACCCCAGCCAACAGCAGGATGGCCAGCAGGGCCTGTTGCGGCCGCGTGCGCAGGGCGCGATCCGTCACCCTGGCGCCGATCGGCCGCAGGCTAGAGAAGGTTGGGCGGTTGGATTGAGCTTGGATCATGGCTGTGACCTCTGTGGATCAAGGCAGACGGCGGGCGCAGCGCAAACGGGCGCTGCGGCTGCGGGGATTGCGAGCGATCTCGGCTGCGCCGGGCGTCACGCCCTTGCGTTCGATGGTGACGATCTGAGCGCGATGCCCGCACTGGCAAACCGGCGTGCGCGGGGGGCAGATGCAGTCGCTACTCTCGCGGCGCAGAAAGTGCTTGACGATGCGATCCTCCAGGCTGTGGAAGGAGATGACGGCCAGCACGCCGCCGGGACGAAGCAGGGCCAGCGTCTGCGGCAGCGCCGCTTCCAGATTCTGCAACTCGGCGTTGACATAGATGCGCAGGGCCTGGAAGGTGCGGGTGGCCGGGTGCAGCCGGGCGCCTTTGCGTCCTCCCACCGCTTCCTCGATCACCTCGGCCAGTTCGGTGGTGGACTGAAACGGCCGTCGGGCAACGATGCGGCGGGCGATGCGGCGGGCGTGGCGTTCTTCGCCATAGCGAAAGATGATCCCGGCCAGTTCCTCTTCGTCCAGCGTGTTCACGGCCTCGGCGGCGCTCTGGCCCGCCGTTGGGTCCAGCCGCAGGTCGAGCGGCCCATGCAGACGAAAACTGAAACCCTGTTCGGGGTCGTCCAACTGGAAAGAGGAGACGCCCAGATCGAGCAGGATGCCGTCGACAGCGGCAAAACCATGCTCCTGCGCCACCTCGGCCAGATGGCGGAAATTAGCATGGACGAGCGTCGCCCGCCCGCCAAACTCGGCCAGCCGCTGCGCCGACCGTGCGACCGCCCGTGGGTCGGCGTCCAGCCCCAGCAGCCGTCCGTCCGGCGCCGTGGCCCGCAGGATGGCTTCGGCATGGCCGCCGCCGCCAAGCGTGGCGTCGATGAAGCTGCCGCCGGGTCGCGGGTCGAGGAGGGTCAGAACTTCTTGGTAAAGGACTGGGATGTGAGCTGGGTCGGGGACGGCGGCCTGTGTCTTCATGGCAGCGGCTAGAGGTCGACTTCGTTCCACCAGGCAGAGTCATCGCCGCTGGCCTCGGCCTGGGCGCTCATCTCGGCCCAGCGTTTGGCGTTCCAGATCTCGATGTGCGTATCCACGCCGGCCACCACCACCATGTCCTCGATCCCGGCGTAGTGGCGCAGAAACGGCGGCAGGGTGATGCGGCCTTGTGCATCGGGCGTGCCGTCGCCGGCCTCGGCAAAGAGATGCCGGCGCAAGGAGCGGGCGCGCTGGTCGGCCAACTTCATCGCCCGCACCCGCTGGCGCCAAAGCTCGAACTGGCCGGCGGGCGCCAGGAACAGACAACGATCCAACCCACGCGTGATCACGGCTCTCTCGCTTCCCAGCGCATCACGAAATGGAGCCGGTAGCGTAATCCGACCCTTATTGTCCAGAGGCCGATCATAACGGCCATAGAACATCTGTTCTAGATTTCGTGCATTGGGAAATTCATCGTCAGACATGGTCGTTGCCACCACAATCATCCACTGTCAACCACTTTTCTCCACCAGTATATCGTAACTCGATCCCGGCTGCAAATCCTGCACTTGCCCCTACAACCTTCAACCGGATTGCACATTGGGCCAGAAACAAGTATCATTCGGCAATCGTTTATCTTTGGCAGCACATGGAGGTCAACATGACCAACGAAACAAGACCCTGTATCGCCATTACCAAGTCGGGTGCGCCGTGCAAACGCAGCGCCCTGGCCGGCTCCGATTTTTGCGCCATCCACGCGCGCTCGTCGGCTGCGGCTGCACCGGCAGCGCCCGCGTCCGATCTCGTCCTGGTCGACCGGGCGGAACTCCAGCAGTTGGCGACGGAACTGAACTCGCTGGCCGACGAGTTGCGGCGGTTTTCGCCCGACTTCACCCCGCCGGCCTATTCGCCCCAGGCCCTGCGCCGGCTGCTCGGCCAGGTGCTCGAACGGCTGGCCCCAGGCGAACGCCTGGAAGTCCTCAACAACATCCGCGCCACCATCGAAGGCGTCACCATCGACGACCTCAAGGATGTCGAGACCTGGAAAGGGCTGTGGTTCACCCTCAACTACCTGGTCTCGACCGAGGCCAGCAAGCGCAAGGACTGGGTGATGGAGAAGCTCAGCCACATGCCGGGCCTGAGCCTTGCCACCGGCCTCAAAGAAGCCATCGCCAGCACCCCGCCCGAGGAATTCCTCAACCCAGAGACCTGGAAGGGCATCTGGTTTGTCGTCAATTACGAACTGCAGACCCAGGCTTCCACACTCAAGAAACGCCTGTTGGGGAGCACAGAAGACGAGGAAACGCCATCCTAGGCCGCGACCACCCGCCCGGTTTGCCCGTTTCCACTACCACGCTCCCGCTCCTGCACCGGCCGGGAGCGTTTTCTTTGCGCCTCCTGCCCGCCTCCCACCATGCCTGCCCCACGCCCGCTCGATCTCAACCTGCGCCCCTACGCCGGCCGCTTCGTCGCCCTGGTCGAGGGCGCCATCGTGGCCGTGGGCGAGACCGCCGCCGACGTCCTCGCCCGCGCCCATGCCGCCCAACCCCAGCGCCGCGCTGTCGTGCTCCGTATCGCTCTCCCGGCCGATCCTGCCCCTGGCCTGCCCATGACCTCCACCCCCTTCGTTTCCGACACCGCCCGTCGCGCCCACCAGACCACCCTTGCCCTTGCCCCCGACGCCTGTCTGGTGGGTGGGGCCGTGCGCGACCTGCTGCTCGCCATCCCGCCCAAGGACCTCGACTACATCCTGGCCGGCAATGCCCTGAACACCGCCCGCCGTGTGGCCGACCAGTTGGGCGCCGCCTACTACCCGCTGGACGAGCGCCGGGGCCTGGGCCGCGTGGTCTGGAAGCAGCAAACCGGCCAGGGAGACGAGATCCTGGTCATCGACTATGCCACCCTGGCCGAGAAGACGCCGGCCGACGACCTGAACGAGCGCGACTTCACCCTCAACGCCATCCTCCTGCAGCCGGACGGAACCATCTTCGACCCCCTGGGCGGCGCCGAGGACTTGCACACCCGCCGGCTGCGACCCTGCCGCCACGACAGCCTCCCCAACGACCCCGTCCGCATCCTGCGCGCCGCCCGCTTCCTCTTCACCTTCCACCTCCATCCCGACCCCAGCCTGGAGGCGCAGGTGCGCGCGGCCGCGCCCCTCCTGGGCACGATCAGCCCCGAACGCCGCCGCGACGAACTGTTCAAACTCCTGCTGCTGCCCGAACCCCACCAACCCCTCACCCAGTTGGATGCCTGGGGCGTGTTGAAAGCCGTCTTCCCCGACCTCACCGCCGCCAAGAATATCGAACAATCACCGCCGCACGTCTATGATGTTTACGACCATTCGCTCGTGACCCTGCGCTGGCTGGCCCGACTCGACCGCCTGCTGCGGGCCGAAACCCTCCCCAGTGACGAAATCGAGGTCGCCACCTTCGCCACCCTCGCGCCCCACCAGACCGAATTGCGCCGCTATCTCGAACACGAACTGGTTCCGGGGCGACCCCGTTGGCTGTGGCTGCGTCTGGCTGCCCTTGCCCATGACTGGGGCAAGCCTGCCGCTCGTTCCGAAGACGCCGACGGGCGCATCCGCTTCTTCGGCCATGAGGACATCAGCGCCCGTCTGGTCGTCGCCTGGGCCGAGGCCTACCGCTGTGGCGCCGGCGAAACCGCCCTGGCCCGCCAACTCTGCCTCCACCACATGCGCCCACACTACCTCAGCGAACACGAAGGCGCTATCCCCAGCCGCCGCAGCCTCTACCGGCTGTACCGCGACCTGGGCGACGACACCCCCGGCCTCCTCCTCCTCAACCTGGCCGATTTCCTGGCCACGCATGGCCCCGACGTCGCCCTCGCCAGCCTGCGCCGCCATCTGGCGGCGGTCGGTCACATGCTGGCCCCCGCTTTTGCCGGCGCACAGCCGGCCGCCGCCGCTTCTCTCCTCTCCGCCCCCCTGCTCGACGGCAACGAGATCATGTCCCTCACCGGTCTGCGCCCCAGCCCCCGCATCGGCGTCTTGCTGGAACAACTGCGCGAGGCCCAGGCCATGGGCGAGGTGAACGATCGGGAGCAGGCGGAAGCCTTCATCCGCCAGCGGGCCGGGCCATCCGCCGCCGCCAACACGACATAAACAACCCCTGCTTGGGTCTCACCCCCTGCCTGTTCTATAATCCTCCCCATGGCTGCCACCGTGTGCCCCTACCTCGGCCTGCTCGAAAACCCCGAGGCGCACCTCAACTATCCGAGCTTCGAAAATCGTTGCTATGCCACGGTGGCGCGCGAGGCGATCCCGCTGTCCGAACAGGCGGTGTTCTGTTTGGGGGGGCAGAGCCGGAGCTGCCCGCGTTACATGGCCGTTCATGGCGCGCCGGCCACGGCCGCCATCGACGCCCCCCTGCCACCGCCCTATACCCCTGCCGCGCCCACGCCCGAACCTGTCCCGGTCTACGTCCCCGGCCCCTACGCCAGTCCGGCGCCCTATGGCCGGCGTGAGCGCGACTGGTCGCTGGCCATCATCCTGGGCGGCCTGCTGTTGGGCGTCTTCTTGTGCACGGGCGGGCTGGCGGCCTATTTTAGCCTGCGCGCCCTCTTCACCACCGCCCTGCCCGCCACACCCACGCCCTTCCCGGTCGTCATCCTGGCCACCCCCACGCCTGCCCTCATCGCCAGCCCCACGCCCGTCCCCATCATCCTCCTCACCGCCACCCCCACCCCCCTGCCGGCGGCGCCGCCCACCGATCTGCCCCCGGTCGAACCTCCTGCCCCCACCCCCACCCCCGTACTCGATTTCAGCACCCCCACCCCCGACATCGACTCCGTCGCCACGCCGACGCCCTTCCCCTTCGACACCCCCACCCCACGGCCATCGCCCACCCAGTCGCCGCAAGCCACCTTCACCCCCACGGTCTTCGCCACGACCGGGCCAACCTTGACCCCCCTGGCCGTCGTCATCACCTTCACCGCCTCCAAACTGGTCATCTTCCCTGCCGAATGCGTCACCCTGACCTGGAGCGTACAAAACGCCCGCGAAGTCCGTTTTGGCGACACCGCCGTCGCCGGCACAGGCAGCCGTCAGGACTGTCCGACCAAGACCACCGTCTATGAACTGAACGTGACCGACAACAACGGCGTGGTGAGCAAGCGCACCCTGACGATTACCGTCACCGCCGGCACCCCTTCGGTGACGCCCACGGCCACGATCAGCCCCACCCCCTGGCCGACAGCCACCCCCACCCCCACCCTGACCGAGACCCCCACCAAGACCGCCACCCCCACCCCCACCCTCACCCCCACCCATACGGCTACGCCCACCCGCCTGCCCACCGCCACACCGACGGTCGTCCTGGTGGACTGGAACGCGCATCCCGACAACTACTTTGGCGGCAGCTCGGACGTGGGCATCACCCTCACCAACCGCGGGAATCAGGTCGACTCGCTCAACCTGACACTATTCGCCACCAATCTGCCATCTGACTGGCAGGTGGTGGTGTGCAACAGTGTCGGCGCCTGCAGCCCGACGAACACCAGCAGCTCGCAGGTGGGGGCGAACGGCGGCCAGGATGCCGTGACGGTGCGTTTCACCATTCCCACCGGCAGTTCAGGCGCCGCTTCGGTGATCCTGCGCGCCACCTCCGTCCGCGATGGCAGCTACAGCTTCGGCATCAACATCACCGTGACGCGTTAGGGGGAGCCGGGCGGATGGAATTGCAGATCGCTGTCGCCAAAATCGAAAAATACGCGGTGGGGGAATCGGGCGACACGGTGGAGGTGGTCGAACGGCCACACGGCGGCTACTCGGCGGTGTTGGTCGACGGTCAGCGCAGCGGTGAATCGGCCAAAGCGATCAGCAACCTGGTGGCGCGCAAGGCCATCTCGCTGCTGGCCGAGGGCGTGCGCGACGGCGCCGCCGCTCGCGCCGCCCACGACTATCTGCGCACCCATCGTCGCGGCAAGGTCAGCGCCGAGATGATCATCCTCTCCGCCGATCTGGAGACGGGCACCCTGGTGATCTCGCGCAACAGCCGTGTACCCGTCCTGGTCTGCGATGAAGGCTGCTGGCGCTTGCTCGACCTCCCTGCCGAGGCGGTGGGCATCCAGGCTCGCACCCGCCCGCAGATCGAAGAACTCCTGCTCCGTCCGGGCGTCATCGCCATCGCTGCCAGCGACGGCGTCTGGTCGGCGGGGGAACGGGTGCGAGAACAGAACGACGCTCCGGTGGATCTGCTGGGCCTTGTCCAGAGGCTGGCGCCCGACCTCAGCGCCAAAGACCTTGCCGACACCCTTCTCGCCCACGCCCTTCTGTCCGAGCAAGGCCGACCACAGGATGACTTGACGGTGGTCGCCCTCCGGGTGGGCAAGAAGGAGGGGGATGACGTGCGTCGTTTGAGCATGTCCCTGCCTATCCCCTCGCGCATCCACGGCGCCTGGGACCGTTGAGCCGCGATGACCAGGATCAAACTCGTCGGCGTCTGCGGCAGCGGCAAGAGCACCCTGGCCAGGGCCTTGCAGTCGTTGGGCTACGACGCCCGCCAGGTCTCGCAAGAACATTCGGGCGTGCCCGACCTCTGGCAACGTCGCCATCCGGCCGATGTCCTCATCTATCTGGATGCCGGCGGCGAGGCGGTGCGTCAGCGATACCCTCATCTCGACCTGAACGACGCCTATCTCGACGAGCAGCGCCGCCGGCTGGCCCATGCCCGCAGCCATGCCGACTGCTATGTGCTGACCGATGGCCTCACCCCGGCCGAGGTGCTAAGCCGGGCCCTCGCCTACCTCAGCGCCCGCGGTCACGCACCCGCCTGGCCAGGCAACCCTGAGTGAACGAGGTAGAGGTCGTCGCCTGCTGACCTCTTGAACAGCGATCGCTTTTTTGACACACCCGCGCTGCCTTCCTATAATCGTTTGGTTTTGCACCCATCACCCCAATCTGGTCGCGGCCGAGAAGGCATCGCCTCGGGCCGCGCTTCTTTGTTCAGGACTCGTCGCAACCTTCCATGCCGACTCGCAACCTCATCGTCCTTGTCCTCATCCTCCTGATGGCGGCTCTGGCCGTCTACATCGCCCTGCCGGCCCCCAAACCCGCCTGGGTGCGCAATCTCATCGCCTCGCACCAGCCCGACGAGAGCGCACTCGAACTCAAGCTCGGCCTCGACTTGCGCGGCGGCACGCGCGTCATCCTCGAAGCTGCGCCGCAATCCGGGCAAACGGCCACCGCTGACAACATGGAAACGGCGCGCGCCATCATCGAACGTCGCGTCAACGGCCTTGGCGTCGCCGAACCCGAAGTCCAGGTCAGCGGCAGTCGCATCATCGTCGCCCTGCCAGGCATCGAAGACCCCGACGCTGCCATTGCCACCCTGGCTGGCACTGGCCAGCTCGAATTCGTGGACATGGGCGACAGCCCGGCCGCCGTTGGCAGCAAGGTTGTCACCTCACTCAACGCCAGCGATGTGACAACCGACACCGTCGTCTACCGCACTGTCGTCACCGGCGACAAGTTGGACTCGGCCGACGTCGGTCGCAGCTCGACCACGCAGCAGATCTTCATCAATTTTGCCTTCAAACCGGAGGGCGCCAAGCTCTTTGGCGAGTACACCGCCAGCAACATCGGCAAATACCTGGGCATCGTCCTCGATAAGACCGTCCTCTCGGCCCCGGTCGTGCGCGCGGCCATCAGCGATAGCGGTGTCATCGAGGGCAGCTTCACCCTCGACGAAGCCCGCAACCTGGCTGTGCAGATGCGCTACGGCGCCCTGCCGGTGCCCCTGAACATCGCCGCCGTCAACACCATCGGCCCCACCCTGGGCGCCGATTCGGTGCGGTCGAGCATCACGGCCGGGATCGTTGGCGTCGTCATCGTCCTGCTGTTCATGATCACCTACTACCGTCTGCCCGGCGTGCTGGCGGCCCTGGCCTTGATCATCTATGCCGCCCTCAACATCGTCATTTACAAGCTGGTGCCGGTGGTGCTCACGCTGCCCGGCATCGCCGGCTTCCTGCTTTCCACAGGCATGGCGGTGGACGCCAACATCCTCATCTTCGAACGCATGAAGGAAGAATTGCGGGGTGGGCGCTCGTTGGAGAACGCCGTCGAGGCCGGCTTCTCGCGGGCCTGGACCTCTATCCTCGACTCCAACCTCTCCACCCTCATCACCTGCGTCATCCTCTACTACTTCGGCTCCAGCTTTGGCGCCTCCGTCGTCCAGGGCTTTGCCATCACCCTCGGCATCGGCGTCCTGGTCTCGATGTTCACGGCCGTCATCGTCACCCGAACCTTCATGCGCACTGTCGTTGGTCTGTTCGCCAGCCGCTTGCAGCGCCATCTCGTCCTCTTTGCCGCCTGAGCATCCCCTCCCTCGCCCTTCACTGAATCATGAACATCATCAAACACCGGCGTTGGTACTATCTCCTTTCGGCCCTGGTCATCCTGCCTGGCGTGATCTCGATGATCGCCTCGACCATCGTCTTTGGCTCGCCCGTGCGTCTTTCCGTCGACTTCACTGGCGGCGCCCTCTGGGAAGTGCGCTTTGCCGACGCTGTGGCCCCCGCCCAAATGGTGCAACTCTTCCAGGCCAACGGCTTTGCCGATGTCGATGTCAACACGGTCGGTGATGATCGCACTCTCGAAATCCGCACCGACGATATCACAGCCGAACAGAAGACCACCTTGTTGGCGGCGATGGAGGCGAAATTTGGCAAGGCGCCCGAAGAACTGCAATTCACACTCGTCGGCCCCAGCATCGGCCAGGAGGTGACGCGTGCCGCTTTCGTTGCCGTCTTCTTTGCCTCGATTGCCATCCTTCTCTTCATCATCTGGGCCTTTCGCAACATCCCCCACTCTGTGCGCTATGGCGTCAGCGCCATCGTCGCCATGTTGCACGATGTCCTGGTCACGCTGGGCTTCATCAGCATTATGGGCTGGGTGGCCGGCTGGGAGGCCGACGCACTGACCCTCACCGCCCTCCTCACCATCATCGGCTTCTCGGTTCAGGACACCATCGTTGTCTTCGACCGCATCCGCGAGAACACGCGCCGGCGCCGGGGTGAGGACTACGAGACCATCGTCAACCGCTCCTTACTCGAAACCATCCATCGTTCGCTGGCCACACAGATCAACGCCATGTTCGTCATGGTGGCCCTCTTGCTGTTCGGCGGCGTCACCATCCGGCCCTTCATCGCCACCCTGCTGGTCGGCCTGCTCAGCGGCACCTATTCCTCCATCTTCAACGCCACGCCGTTGGTGGTATCATGGGAGAAAGGTGAGCTGACCTTCTGGCGTCGTGACCGCCAGAAGAACGGCGGCAAGCGCACCCCCGCCCCCGCCTGACCTCGCCATCCCGTTCCGTCCCCATCTGGTCACCTGACCATCCCCTCCAAGACCGGGCCACTGCGCCCGGTCTTGCGCGTCAGCGTGCTATAATCCGCCGCCGATCTCATCCCGCCCTGACTTTCCGCGCCGCGCCGGGAACCTGAACCCCGCCGGCGGCGTCATGCAATGGTTCGGCGACCCTCAAGTGAGATCACGCATCCCCCTCAAAACTAAGGAGAAAACCAACCATGCGTCTATTCACCCGCTCGCTCTTGCTACTCCTGAGCCTGGCCCTCGCCCTGGCCGGCTTTGCCGCCGCGCCTTCCGTCGCGCCCACGGTTCTGGCCCAGCAACCCACCCCCGACGATGAAATCGCCTTCATCAACGCCGCCACCAATGTGCAGATCGTCGATCCGTTTACGGCTGCCGGCAAACAGCCCTTCGTCTGGACCTCGCCGACGAGTGGTTACAGCGATATGGCGGTGCTGGATGCCAATGCCGACGGCATCAAAGAGATCGTCGCCATCGGCGGCAACACCGCTCGCATCCTCAACCCCCTGCTCGGCGCTGTCGCCAGCGCCCCTGCCTTCGAGAGCGTCATCACCGCCGGTTTCACCTACGTCGCCGTGGCCGCGGGCGATGTCGTCCCCAACGATGGCGGGCGCGACGAGATCATCCTCCAGCGCACCGACAACCGCGGCGGCAATGGCTACAGCGTCCAAATCTGGGATGGCGACAGCACCGGCCGCGTCTGGCAGATCGTCTATGACGAGACCTTTGGCGTGCCCTGGCTCCGCCTCGATACCGGCGACTACAACGGCCTGGCCGGCGACGAGCTGGTGATGGTGCGCAAAGGCTTGCCGCCCGACCGCCTGGACTACCGCATCAAGATCCTCTCCATCACCAGCACCGGCATCTTCCAAACCTTCGCCGAGCAATCCTACACCTTCCCCTGGATCGATCTCGCCGTTGGCAACACCCACATCAACAACGGCAACCTGGCCGAGATGGTGTTGACCCGCGATGACGTTCTCGGCGTCTTTCCTTCCTATCTCGTCTTTCAATATGCACCGCCCAACCTCATCGCCAATGCGCCCGGCGGCCAGAAGACAGCCTTCCCGCCCTTCTTCGATATCGCCGTCGGCGACACCAATGCCAGCGGCGACGACGAAGTCTTCTTGATCCGCGACCCGCTTGAGGGCGGCTCCGGCATCTCGATGATCGGCCTCAACTACGGCTCCGACCCCTTCCCCGCCGCCTGGGAGAGCGGCCTCCAGTTGGGGCGCAACCTGAAGGCCGTGACCATGGGCGATGTGGATGGCGATGGCCGGGCCGAGGTGGTGGTCGCCCAAACCAACTCCTACCGCATCTGGTTGGACCCGGCCACCAGTCTCACCTCCGCGACCGACTGGATCAGCGCCACCTTCCGCGACCCTTACATCCTCCGCACCGGCAACTTCGATGGCGATGGCGTCAGCCAGGCCCCGCCCAAGCTGGCCGTTGACAAGACCCAACTTCAGTTCTCGATGCTGCGCGGCGGCGCCAACCCATCTGCTCAAACCTTCCAGGTTCTGAACCAGGGCGGCGGCGCCCTGGCCTATACCCTGACCAAAGAGCACGGCAGCGCCTGGTTCAGCGTCACGCCCTTCGAGGGCACGGCCCCCGGCACCCACACCGTCACCATCGACGGCGCCAACCTGGCCCCGGGCGAATACAACGATGCCATCATCGTCACCGCCACCACCCCCAACACCGAAAACTCACCCCAGCGCGTCAACATCAAGCTCACGGTCACACCCACCGGCCCCGAACTGGGGGTTAGCCCGGCCAGCTTCACCTTCAACTTCAACTATGGCGGCGTCACCCCGCCGGCCCAGAACCTGACCATCCGCAACATCGGCGATGGCGGCCCCCGCTCCTACAGCCTCACCATCACCACCACCGATGGCGGCGCCTGGCTGCGGGCCAACAAGACCAGCGGCCAGACCGACGACACCGTCTCGGTCTTCGTCAACCCGGTCAACATGCGCCCCGGCGACTACAGCGGCAAGATCAAGGTCGATGCTGGCGCCATTCGCGGCAGCCCCGTCGAATTGCCGGTCACGCTCAAGATCGTCGCCACCGGCATGGTCGTCACCCCCAACAACCTCTTGCTGCTCGCTCCTCCTGGCTTACCCTCGCCGCGCGGCAATATCAAGATCGACCAGGCCGCGCCCGGCCAGGGCGCCATCCATTGGTATGCCTACGCCGTGCCTTCGGGCGACTGGTGGGGCCTGCAGGCGGCCCTGGCCGCGGAGACAGTCAAGGTGGAGAAGACCGAGAGCGGTTTCAGCTTCAGTGGGCCTGATGGCGAGACCAAGACGCTGGCCACGCTGGATTGGGTCATTCTGACGCCCAACAACGGCTTCACCCCCGGCGATCTCCAGGTCACGGTCGATACGCCCAACGCGCCCCGTGGCAATAACCGCGTCACCATCCTCGTCGATGGCGGCCCCGGCGCTCCCAACCGTTTCCAGGGCGTCGATGCTGTGATCGCCGTCAACAACGGCGGCGCCTGGCTGCCCATGCTCGTCCGCTGACCTGGCCCGCTCCCACCTCGCCGGACGAACACGCTTCTGCAATGGCCCGGCCGGACGGCAACGTCCGGCCGGGTTTGTTTTGTGCGCTTTTCAGGCGGCGTCGGCGCCCTGGGCCGCCTGTTTCACCAGTTCCGGCAGCACCTGGGCCACATCACCCTTCAACACCACATCGGCCAGGTGGTCGTAGGGGGTGACGCCCAGGTTGACGATGATCAGCCGCGCCCCACGCCGCACAGCCAGCGGCGGCAGGTCGGCGGCAGGCATCACCTCCAACGACGAACCCACGACCAGCATCAGGTCGCAGTGCAACGCTTCTTCTTGCGCGGCCAGGAGGGTGGCTTCGGGCAGCGGCTCGCCGAACAGAACCACGTCTGGTTTGAGGATGGCGCCGCAGTTGGGGCAAACGGGCGCCGCCCCGGTATTGAGGAAACGGTGGAGATAGGTTTCGGCTGCATCCTGAAACCGGCAGCGCAGACAGGTGAGTGTGCGCAGATGGCCGTGCAACTCCAACACCCGGCTCGACCCCACCTTCTGGTGCAGATGGTCGATGTTCTGGGTGATGAGGCTGCCCAGCTTGCCCATCCGCTCCAGTTCGGCCAGGGCGTGATGGGCGGCGTTGGGCCGCGCTGCCATGATGTCGCGGGTCAGGGGGCGAAACCAGTCGTAGAAGCGTTGCGGTTTGTCCCTGAAACCCCAGATCGAACCGATCTCGAGCGGGTCGGCCAGGCTCCAAAGCCCGATGCCAGGCGAACGGAAGTCCGGGATGCCGGAGGGCGTGGAAATCCCCGCGCCGGTCAGGGCAGTTACACGGCGGGCCTCTTGCAGCAGCCCCACCGCCTGCCGGAAAAGCGAAGAATCGATACGAGAGCGACGCAACACGACTCGAGGAGGAAGGCAATGATCGGTTAGTGCTTTGACACACGACTTTGCGCCATTGTACACTAAGCGATGCCAATCCGCGACATGGCTGCGGCCTTGATTGTAAGGCGGTAGGCGCCACAGCGAAAGACGAAAGCCAGCGCTGCCACTATTTTCTCAGGGAAAACCACTCATGCTCACCGAATGGGGCCGACGTAGCTTCAGAGGTTTGTTCGAAGCCGTCGCTCAGGTCTTCAAGACGCTGCACATCACGCCCAATATGATCACGCTGTCGGGTTTGCTGCTGAACTGCGTGGTCGCCTATCTCATCATCGTCGGGCGCATTCAGGCTGGGGGCGTTCTCTATATCTTCGCCGCCGGTCTCGATGCCATCGACGGCACCCTGGCGCGCATGGTCGGCGTCCGCTCTCGCTTTGGCGCTTTCTGGGATAGCACCCTCGACCGCATGGGCGAGGCCATCGTCATTTCGGCAGTGGGGGTGTGGGCGGCCTTGCAGGGCGATGCCCTCGGCGTCGGCCTGGCGTTTGCGGCCCTCAGCACCAGTTATCTTGTCAGCTACACGCGCGCCCGCGCCGAGGGCCTGGGCCTCGACACCAAGGTCGGCTTTGGCACCCGCGTCGAACGCTATCTCGTCATGGTCCTTGCCCTGATCACCGGCTATGCCATCATCGGTCTCGCCGTCATCGCCGTCATCGCCGGCGTCACCGTCCTCCAGCGCATCTACGATGTCTGGCGGCAAGCGAATAAGCCATCTTGACTCTCCTTTCTCCGACAAGACCGTAGCCAAATTGTCACCGCCTCGTCTTGACTGGTAAGCCCCCGGTGTCACAGATTCCCCCAGATGAGGTGACAGTGGTCGAACGGGCAGCTCTCAGCGACCCTGAAGCCATTGCCTCCCTGTACGACCGCTACGCACCACGCATCTATAGCTACATCTACCACCGTTTGAGCGACCCGATCACTGCCGAAGATCTCACCGGTCAGACTTTTCTAAGGATGATCGAAGCGTTGAGGTCGGACAGGGGGTGGCGGACGTCGTTTTCCGGCTGGCTTTTCCGTATTGCCCACAATCTTGTCATCGATCATTACCGGCGCCGCAGCCAGGCCGATTTCTCCGACCTCGACGACTTCCCCAACATCCCTGCCCACGACGCCGAGGCTGACCCCTACAAGGCCGCCGCTGCCATTCTGGATAGCGATGCCCTTGTGCGCGCCATCAACGAACTGACCGAAGAACAAGCTCAGGTTATCACGCTCCGCTTTCTCGAGGGCTACAGCATCACCGAGGTGGCCGTCCTGATGGACAAAACCGAAGGTGCGATCAAGGCACTGCAATATCGCGCTGTCGCCAGTCTCCGCCGACTCATGCTTGGCGATCTTGTATGACCAGCCCGCAAGCTCTCTCCGAAGACCTATTCCAGCACATGCTGGAAAGCCTGGATGCAGGCGCTGACCGCCAGGCGGTTGCGGCGCGTCTGGCTGCCGCTCCGGCCGAGCTGCGGACACTGGTCGAGATGGCGCAGCAGCTGCGGGCGGCGGCATCGCCGCCGCCCGATCCCGGCCCGGCCCTGGCGCGGGCGCGGCAGCGCCTCCTGGCTTCGCTGCCCGCGCCGCTGCCCGCGCCGCTGCCGGCGCCGCTGCCGGCGCCCGAACCTGCCCCGGCGAAGGCCCCGCGCCCGGCCCCGTCCCGACCCCGTCCGCCGGCGCCTTCCTGGTGGGAATGGCTGCAGGGCGCCTTGCGGTTGCCGCCGGCGCCGGCATGGGCGACGGTTGCCGCCATCCTCCTGCTGGTGCTGGGGCTGACGGCCTTCACCACCGTGCGCGTCTCGGCAGCGGCGCTGCCGGGTCAACCCTTGTATGTGGTCAAGCGCGCCGCCGAGAATGTCACCCTGTTCCTGACTCGCGACCCCAAGACGAGGGAACAGCTGGTCGAGAGCCTCGAAGACCGGCGCCGCGACGAGGTCAACACCTTGCTCGGTCGCGGCCTGGAAGAAGAGATCGAGGTCACGGGTGAGCTGATCGGCCGCGAGGGTTCGGGCTGGCGCGTGGGCGAGTGGTTGGTGGTGGGCAGCCAGGAAGCCTTCGCCGGTCTGCCGGCGGGGGCCGTCGTCCGCATCAGCGGTATGACCACCATCGATGGCCGCATCCGGGCGGATTCTGTGTGGATCGTCAGCCTGCCCACGCCTTCGCCCACCCCCGTCCCCACCGCTACACCCGCACCGCGCCCCCGACCCACGCGACAGCCGGCCCCCAACATCCAGCCGACGCTCCGACCGCCCACCCTTTCGCCTCGCCCCACCCGCACCCCCCGCCCCACCGCCACCACACAGCCCAGCCCCACGCCGGCGCCGGCCACCCTCGTCCTGGTGGGCGTTTTCCGCCAGCACAGCGGCGGGCTGATCACCATCGATGACCAGGTCTTCCGTCTGGCGCCGGCGCTCGACGTGAGCGATCTGAAGATCGGCAGCCAGGTGCGCGTCTACTATCGGCTGCTGGCCGGCGGCGATAAGCTCGCCCTTGCCATCGACCTCCTCGCCACCGCCACCACCACGCCGCTCCCCGCCCCCATCACCATCAACGGCGAAATCACCGGGCTGGACGGCGGGCGCATCGTCGTCGGTGGCTACAGCTTCCGCCTCACCGCTCAGACGAGCATCGATGGCGACCCGGCCGTGGGCAAGCAGGCCACCGTCAGCGGGCACTACGACGCCGATGGCGACCTGATCGCCGATGCGATCACCGTGCGCGAGTGGCCGTCGATCGACTTCGGCGGCGTCATCACCTCGATCCAGGGCGGTCACCTCACCATCGATGGGCCTTATGGCGTCTGGATCGTTGACATCGGCGGGGCCGTGGTCACTGGTGCACCCGTCGTTGGCGCCACGGTGGAGGGGCATGGCCGCCAACGACCTGACGGCCTCATCATCGCCGAATCGCTGATCGTCGTCTCCTCGCCCGCCACCCCCACCTCCCCGCCCACAGCCACCCCAAGCGCCACGCCGCCGCCTGCCGCCACCCCCACCCCCACCGAACCGGTCCCGACGGACACCCCCGTTCCACCCACCGACACCCCGATCCCGCCCACCGATACCCCCATCCCGCCGACCGACACCCCCATCCCGCCCACCGAGCCGCCGCCCCCTACGACCGAACCTACCCAAGAGGCCGGCTAGCTGCTGACCTGACAGGAGCCTTCCCCCATGGCATCACCACAAGCGCATCCGACTCAACTCTCTCCGGCCTGGGCTGCTATCGCCAGCGTGGGCCAGGGCCTTCGCCTTCGCCACCCTATCCTGACGGTCACGCCGGCCGGCCGGCCGAGCGCGGTCTGGGAGGCTGACAAGTCGATCCTGGTCAGCCATTGCCTCAACCAGGTCTGGCAGCCGCCCCTGCGTTTGTTGGGCGGTATGCAACCGGTCATCACCCATGCCGGCGGCGAGTCGCTGTTTGTGGCCTTTGCCAACAACTACTCAGGGCGTTTCGAGATTTACTTCACAGCCTGGGAGGGGGGGCGCTGGTCGTTGCCGGTCAATGTCTCTTATACCGCCGGCGATTCGGTGCAGCCGGTGCTCGTCGCTGCGGCCGATGGCGCTCGTCGCATCGTCTGGGAAGATCGCAGCCCCGGTTACCCGGTCATCTACCACGCCTGGCGCCGCTCGGACTGGCGCTGGGAGACCCGGCCTGTGCCCAACAGCGCCGGGCGCCGGCCGGCCGCTTGTCTGGATGCCGATGGCCGCCTGCACGTGGCCTTCCAGACCGGCGATGATAACCTCAGCAGCGGCAATGTGCTCTACACCGCTCTCCAGAATGGTGTGTGGACGCCGCCGCAGCTGATCTCCTCTGGCAGCAGTCCGGCGGCAGGGGTGGCGATCGGGGTCGATCCGGGGGGGATGGTGCATGCGGCCTGGCGGGAGCGCCGCCCGGAGGCCGATGTGATCTGCTATGCGGTCGGCCGGCCTGGCGTGTGGTCGACCGCCCAGGTGATCAGCCCGCTGCTCGACCGTGGCGCATTTCCCGACCTGGTGGTGGCCGGGGATGGGCGGGTGCATGTGGCCTGGGATCACACCGAAGTGTTGGAACACGCCCTGCGTCCGGTTGGCGGCGCCAGCTGGGCGCCGATCGAGATGGCGGCGGCCGAGTTCTATCGCCTGGGCCGGCCGTCGCTGGCGTTGGACGCCGCCGGGAAGTTGCACAGCCTTTGGGTGCTGCAAAAACCTGAGGGGCAGGGCGAGTTGCGGTATACGGTGCGGCAGGCGGTAAGTTGATCCGACCTGGCACAAGCTGTCAGTTTGCGCGATAGCCTCATTCAGGTGGCTCCATAAGATGAATCCAGAGTATCTTGACTGCGTTTGGTTTTTCGGTGGTTTCCTGGCATTGGTCGGCTGATAATGGGGAGTACGGTGCAACGCGTACTGAGTGTGACAGCGGCCGCATTCGACCAAACAACGGTGATGGCAGGCGTGGTCGTGGTCGAAACAGGGGAGGGCTGGCTGGTGAAAGTAATGTGGAACGAGTGACGCCTATTGCTGGGCCTCCCACGGCGGGGCTGAGTTGGACTCGCTGGTGCGCATCGGCGGCAAGCACTATGGTTTCGAGATCAAATAGGTCGACGCGCCTGGCATCAGTCGATCGATGCGCTCGGCCCAACAAGACCTGGAATTCGCGCACCTTGAATCCGGGCCGCCACCCATCCCGCCCGCGATTTTGACGCCCGCCCCGCGCCCGGCTATAATTTCTGGTCGCGTTGGTGGGAGGCCCAAACGCCTCCCATCATCTTTTTTTGTCCACTTCACGGCCGCTCTTGCCGGCGACCGTCTCACCCTATCCGAAGGAAACACCCGCAATGAAACGCACCTGGCAACCCAAAGTCCGCCGCCGCTTCCGCACGCATGGCTTCCGCGAGCGCATGACCACTCGCGGCGGTCGCAATGTCCTCAAGCGCCGCCACCTGCGCGGCCGCCGACAACTGACCGTCTGAGCTGGGGCCGCGGTGCATCGTCGCCATCGGCTGACTGCAAATGAACGCTTCCAGCAGGTGCGCCGGCAGGGCCAGAGCCGTGAAGAACGCCTCGTCGTCCTCATCTACCTGCCCAACGACTTGCCCTACAGCCGCTTTGGCTTTGCCGCCAGCCGGCGCGTGGGCAAGGCCGTCCGCCGCAACCGCGCCCGGCGCCTGCTGCGCGAATCGGTCAGGTTGCAGTTCGAGACCCTCGCCGCCGGTTGGGATATGATCTTCATCGCCCGTACGGGAACGGCTACGGCCACGTTCCAGCAAGTCGACAGCGACTGCCGCAAAGCCCTGCGCCGCGCTGGCCTGCTGCGCTTGCCGGACCCTCCACTACTGCCGGAGCCGCCGCTACCCGTGGAGCCGACCTCGTGAAAAGCATCTTCCTCGCCCTCATCCGCGGCTACCAGCGTTTCCTTTCGCCGGCCTTGGGCGCCAACTGCATCTACCAGCCCAGTTGCTCGCACTACACCTACCAGGCGATCGAGAAATACGGGGTGCTGCGCGGCGGCTGGCTGGGCGCCAAACGCATCGCCCGCTGCCACCCCTTCCACGCCGGCGGCTATGACCCTGTTCCCTGACCTTACCCGCCGGGATGATACCCCCGGCTCTGGAGCTACTACGTGAAACGTTTTACCCGATACCTGCCGCTCATCCTCCTCCTGGTATTGGCGGCGATCCTGCTTAGCGGCTGTGGTCGCGTCACCACCGACGCGGCAACCGGCGAGCAGGTGTACCAACCGGGGGCCTTGGAGATCATCGCCGGGCCGATGCGCTCGGTCATGATTTTCTTCCACGGCTTGCTGGATAACATCAGTACCTTTGCCTGGGGCTGGTCCATCATTCTGGTGGCCGTAATGATCCGCCTATTGCTGCTGCCCCTTGGCATCCGGCAGATGCGGTCGATGCGCGTCGCTCAGGCCAAGATGCAGGCCGTCCAACCCGAACTGGATGCGTTGAAGAAGAAGTACGCCAAGGACAAGCAGAAGCTGCAAGAAGAACAGATGAAGCTGTATCAGAAGCATGGGATCATGCAGGCGCAGATGGCCGGCTGTCTGCCCACCCTCTTGCAAATGCCGATCCTGATCGCCTTCTATTATGCCCTGCTGGGTCTGATCGTGCAGAGCAGCTTCAAAGGCGCCCGCTTCTATCTCATCCCCAACCTGGCCTATCCTACGTACTATGGCGGCTTGAAATGGCTGACACAAGATTTCAGCCTGCAGAAACTCCTCCAATTAGATGTCTGGCCATACCTGGTGCTCCCCGTCATCCTGGCCGTCACCCAATATGCGATGACCAAGATGAGCCAGGCCAACCAGCCCGCCCCCGACCCCGATAACCCCAGCGCGGCCATGATGGGACAGATGACCATCCTCATGACCGGGATGTTCGTCTTCTTCTCGTTGCAGGTGCCTTCGGGCGTCAGCCTCTATTGGGCCGTAGGCAACCTCCTGGCGATAGCGCAGCAATACTACGTCAACCGGCAGAAGCTGCACTGGGCCGCCGAACCCGCCGCCGCCCCGGCCCCCGCCATCGCCGCCGGCGACGACTCTGAAGACGATGAGGCGCCGCCGGCTTCGTCCAACGGCAGAAACAAATACACCTCTGACACCGCCGCCAGCGCCGAACTGCCCGAAACCGCCGCTTCCCCCCGCCGCAAACGCCGCCGGCGGCGATAGGTGGAGATTGGAGATTGGAGATTGGTTATTGGTTATTGGAGATTTCGCTCGATAGCCAATAACCAATAACCAATAACCACGACCTATCACGCAACACGCAATACGCAACACACACTACGCACCACGCAAACACCGAATAAATCACAATTGTACGCTTTGGAGATGTCATGACAGAATTTAGCGGTCGCACCGTCACCGAGGCCATCGAAACGGGCTTGCAGGACCTGGGCCTGGCGCCTGACCAGGTCGAGGTCGAAGTCCTGGAAGAGGGGCGAGGGGGAGTCTTTGGCATGGGCGCCAAACTGGCCCGCGTGCGCCTGATCCCCCGCGGGCAGGACGCCGTCATCGCCCCCGCCGCCGACCAGCCAGAAGCCGAGGCGGCGCCGACCCACAGCCAACCTGAACCCGCCCCTGTCGCCAGCGAAGCCGAGGCATCACCCCTTGCCCCCGACCCCCTCCTGGAGACGGCGCGCGACTTTCTGCAAGGGCTGCTCGACCACATGGAACTCCCGGCCACCGTCGAGGCCAACAAAGAGCCGCCCGCCGACGGCGAAGACGAGGAAACCTACTACCTCAACATCGCCGGCGACGACCTCAGCCTGCTCATCGGTCGCCGCGGCGAGACGCTGGACGCCCTCCAATACCTGGTGCGGCTGGTGGTCAACCAGCGCACACACAAATGGCCGCACATCGAAATCGACGTCGAGCACTACAAGAAACGCCGCCAACACGGCTTGCAGCGTCTGGCCGAACAGATGGCCGCCCAGGCCGTCAGCGAGCATCGCACCATGGTGCTCGAGGCCATGGCCCCGCGCGACCGTCGCATCATCCACATGACCCTGCGCGACCGCAGCGATGTCACGACCAAGAGCATCGGCGAGGGCGAAAACCGCAAAGTGACCATCGTCCCCACCTGATCCTCTCTGGCAGCCTCCGTCGCGGCGACGACTGAACCGGCCTCCGTGCGTGCGGAGGCCGTTTTTTTGTCCGTCCGCTCTGGCATATAATGAGACCGGTCTCCTCCCGTGTCTGCCATCCCCCCCGCAAGCGGCCGGCCCCGCCTGGGCCTTGTCGCCACCCTGCTTTCCACTGCGGCCAGCTACCGCGGCGCCGGCATCCACACCTACAGCCGCCAGCTGCTGCAACACCTCCCCGGCCAGCAACCCGCGCTCGCTTACCACGCTTTCGTCAACGACCCCGCCTACCAGCCTCCCCCCGGCATCGACCTGCACCGGGCGCCCGCGGCCAGCCAGCGCCCCTTGCTCCGCATCCTCTGGGAGCAGATAGCCCTCCCCCTCGCCGCCCGCCGCCGCCAGATCGACCTGTTCCACGGCCTGGCCTACGCCCTCCCCCTTGCCGCCGGTCTCCCCGGCGTCGTCACCGTCCACGACCTCAGCTTCCTTCTTTTCCCCCACTCTTTTGGGCCGGGCAACCGCCTTTACCTTTCCCGCATCACCGCCCTCAGTTGCCGGCGGGCGCGCAAAGTCATCGCCGTCTCGCAGGCCACCGCCCGCGATGTCCAGCGGCTGTTAGGGGTCCCGGCCGACCGCATCGAAGTCATCTACAACGGCGTAGACGAGGCCTACTTTCCCCGCCCTGCGGCAGAAATCGAGGAGACCCGGCTGCGCGCCGGCTGGCCCGACCGTTTTCTGCTCAGCGTCGGCACCCTTGAGCCGCGCAAGAACCACCTCATGCTCATCGAAGCCTACGCCATCTACCGCCGTCTGGCTGTGGCGCCCTTGCCGCTGTTGATTGCCGGCGGTCGGGGCTGGCAGTACGACGCCATCTTCGCCCGCGTGTCGGCCCTCGGCCTCGATCAGCATGTCCACTTCCTCGGCTTCGCCCCGGCTTCGCTGCTACCCTGGCTCTATAACGCCGCCACCGTCTTCGTCTACCCCTCGCGCTACGAAGGCTTCGGCCTGCCGGTGGCCGAGGCCCTGGCCTGCGGCCTCCCGGCCATCACCTCCACCGCCAGCAGTCTGCCCGAGGTGGCCGGCGAGGCGGCGCACACGGTGGACCCTGACGATACCGAAACCCTGGCCGTCGCCCTGGCCGCAATCACCGGCGACGCCGAACGCCGGGCGATGATGCGGGCGGCCGGGCTGGCGCAGGCAGAGCGTTTTCGTTGGACACTCACCGCGGCCAAGACGGCTGCCCTGTATGCCTCGATCACCGAGGATCGACATGGCTAAACTGTTCGTGCGTTTTCACAAACAGTTCCTCATCGCCACGGACGTCGTCCTGGTCATCCTTTCGTTCTACCTGGCCTGGTACGTTCGCTACCAGTTGCAGTGGTATCGCAGCGTCGATCCGGCCTCCTACACCAGCTTTGACTTCTATTTGCGGGTTTCGGCGCTGGCGGCGGCGCTCATCTTCGTGGCCTTCAACATCGAGGGGGCCTACAACCTGCCGCCGGGGACGGGGTTTCTGGACGAATTCTATCGCCTGTTCAACGGCACGACCACCGTCACCATCATCCTCATGGTCGGCAACTACATGTTCCAGCCGGCCTATCATTCGCGCCTGGTGTACGGCATCGGCGGCGTGCTGATCCTGATCTTCACCACCCTCAGCCGCCTGTTCGACCGCGACCTCTTGGCGCGCTTGCGGCGTCGGGGCATCGGCGCCAAACGCGTCCTCCTTGTCGGCGCCGGCGAGACCAGCCGCCACATCATGCGCGTGCTGCTGGCCAACCGCAACCTGGGCTATGATGTCGTCGGTTTCCTGGACGACGACCCGGAACGCGGCCAGCGCAATCTGGGACCATTCACCGGGCTTGGCCCCATCGAAAACCTGCCCCAGGTTCTGAACGAGGACCATGTCGATGAGGTCATCATCACCCTGCCCTGGCAATACCATCGCCGCATCATCGGCGTCCTCACCCAGTGCGAGCGCCAGGCGGTCCGCGCCCGCGTCGTGCCCGATGTCTTGCAGATGAGCCTCGACCGGGTGGATGTCGAGGTCTTGGATGGCATCCCCCTGTTGGGGGTGAAGTACGTTGCCATCGCCGGCTCCCGCTTCGCCGTCAAACGGGCCATCGACCTGGTGCTGGCGACGCTGATAACCCTGCTCCTGGCGCCGCTCATGGCCATCCTGATCGTGCTGATCAAACTCGACTCGCCTGGCCCGGCCTTCTTCGTCCACGAGCGCGTGGGCAAGAACGGCGTCCTCTTCCGCACCTTCAAGTTCCGCTCTATGGTGGTCGAGGCCGAAGCCCTGCGCCCACAGCTCGCCGCCCTCAACGAAGCCGATGGCCCGCTGTTCAAGATCCGCGACGACCCGCGCGCCACCCGCGTCGGTCGCTACCTCCGCCGCTTCAGCCTCGACGAACTGCCCCAACTCTTCAACGTTCTGCGCGGCGAGATGAGCCTGGTGGGGCCGCGCCCCGCCCTGCCCGACGAAGTGGCCGCTTACGAGTCCTGGCAGCGCAAACGGCTGGAAGTCATGCCCGGCATCACCGGCCTCTGGCAGATTTCCGGCCGCTCGGATTTGGGCTTCGAGGAAATGATGCTCCTGGACATCTACTACGTCGAGAACTGGTCGCCGCTTCTTGACGTCAGTATCATGCTGCGCACGATCCCCAAAGTCCTGCTGCGCCACGGCGCCTACTGACCCCGCTCCGTCCCCCCTCCCACCGCGGCCTCGCGGCCTTCCCCTGCTCCCTTCCGCATGGCAACCCCAACCTTCACCCTCACCGCTGACCAACAGAGCGCCTGCACCGATTTCCTCAGCCGTCTGGTGGCCACCCCCAGCCTTTCGGGCCAGGAAGCCGCCGTCGCCCGGCAGGTGGCAGACGAAATGCGGAACTGCGGCTTCCCCGGTGTGCGCTGCGACCGCATCGGCAACATCGTCGGCCGCTACGGCCGGCCGGGCGGCCCTGTCCTGCTGCTCAACGCCCACATGGATACGGTGGATGTGGCCGACCCCGATGCCTGGCGCCATGATCCCTTTGGCGCCGAAATCCAGGACGGGCAGCTCTTTGGCCGCGGCAGCGCCGACATGAAAGGCGCCCTGGCGGCGATGGTGCATGGCATCGGCCTCCTCTGCCGGCAAGGCATCGACCTGCCCGGCGAGGTCATCGTGGCGGCGGTGGTGCAAGAAGAACCCACCGAGGGCATGGCCATGCGCGTCCTCGTCCAAGAGGAAGGCATCCGGCCCGATTGGGTCATCCTGGGCGAGCCGACCAACCTGCAACTGGCGCGCGGCCAGCGCGGGCGCATGGAACTGCATGTCACCGTCTTCGGGCGCTCGGCTCACGCCTCGTCGCCCGAGGCGGGCGAGAATGCCCTGGCCAACGCCGCCCGCCTCATCTTCGGCCTCGAACTCCAGAACGCCAGCCTGATGAGCGACCCCGTCCTGGGCAAAGCCACCCTGGCCGTAACCGGGATCGACACCCTGACCGCCAGCCGCAACGCCATCCCCGACCGCTGCGACCTCATCATCGACCGCCGCCTCACCCTGGGCGAGACCCCAGCCCGGGCGCTGGCCGAGATCGAGGCCGTGATGCAGCGCGAGCGCGTGCGCGGCAAGGTGGAGACCGGCGCTTACCGTAGCCTCAGCTACACCGGCTACGAATGCACCGGCCCGGAAGTCTATCCGGCCTGGCTCTTGCCCGCCGACCACCCCCTGCTGCAACAGAGCCAGGCGGTGATCGAACGCAGCCTGGGGCGACGGCCCACGGTGGGCATCTGGGCGTTTTCGACCGACGGCGTCTACACGATGGGCGAGGCCGGCATCCCCACCCTGGGTTTTGGCCCCGGCGACGCCCGTCTCGCCCACACCTCGGACGAATCCATCCCCCTGGGCGATGTTCACCTGGCCGCCGCCGCCTATGCCGCCCTGGCGGTCGATCTGCTTGGCTACCTGGCGCGACGATACCCCCTATGACCTTCCTCTCCACCCTCCTTGCCCTGGCCTACCAGGTGGTCGGGCTGCTCCTCACCCTCTACGCCTGTTTTCTGTTCAGCGCCGTCATCCTGTTCCTCCTCAGCCGCCGGCGACACGATTGGCCCGCCGCGGCCCCCCCGCCCCCGACCTGGCCATCCGTGACCGTGCAACTGCCGATCTTCAACGAGCCGGCCGTGGCGCGACGGGTGGTCGAGGCCGCCGCCGCCCTCGCCTACCCCGCCGACCGCCTGCAGATCCAGGTGCTCGACGACTCCACCGACCGCACCGCCGCCCTGTTGCCGGGTTGGGTGGCCCGCCTGCGCCGCCAGACCGGGCTGAACATCACCTATCACCATCGCCGCCATCGCCAGGGCTACAAAGCCGGGGCGCTGGCGGACGGCCTGGCCCAGGCTGGCGGCGAATTCATCGCCGTCTTCGACGCCGACTACGTTCCCCCGCCCGACTGGCTGTATCGCACCGTCCCCGCCCTGTTGGCCCACCCCCAGCTTGGCTTCGTTCAGACGCGCTGGGGCTACCTCAACCGGTCGCAGAACGCCCTCACCGCCGCCCAGGCCCTGGCCCTGGATGGCCATTTCGTGGTCGAACAGCAGGCTCGCTCCGCCGCCGGTCTGTGGCAGAACTTCAACGGCAGCGGCGGGCTGTGGCGGCGAGCTGCCATCGAATCTGCCGGCGGTTGGACGGCCGACACCGTCACCGAGGATTTCGACCTCTCGTACCGCGCCCAGCTGCAGGGCTGGCGCGGAGGCTACATCGACGCCATCGCCGCGCCTGGCGAACTGCCGCCCACCCTGGGCGGCTACAAACGCCAGCAGCGGCGCTGGGCCAAAGGCGCCTGCCAGACCCTGCGCAAGCTGGCGCCCGACCTCTGGCGCAGCCAGGCTCCGGCCTGGCGCCGGTTGTATGCCGGGCTGCACATGGCCGGCTACACGACCCACCTCCTGCTCCTCGTCCTCTTGTTGCTCAGCCTGCCCCTGGCCCTGCTGCCCAACCGCCCCTGGCCGCTTCCCATCCCCGGCGGCCTGTCGCTGGCCGTCTCTGTGCTGCCCATCCTGCTCTATGCGCTTTCGCAGCAGCGTCTGGCCGGATGGCGCGGGCTACGCCGGCTGTGGGCCTTGCCCATCCTGGCCCTGATCAACCTGGGCTTCGCCCCCACCCTGGCCGGGGCTGTGATCGAAGGATTCAGCCGGCGGGGCGGCGTCTTCGAGCGCACACCCAAACACGGCTCCGCGCCCCAACCGGGCGGGATCGAGCGCGGCCCCTGGCGCCAGCTCCTGCCCGAAGCCCTCGCCTGTCTGGTCGCTGGCCTGACTCTGGCTGCCATCGCCGCCAACGGGCGCTGGGGGCTGGCCCCCCTGCCTTCGTTCTTCCTGCTCGGCGCCGGGTCGGTGCTGCTCCTCGGTCTGCGCGAACAACTGCGGGCGACCCCGCACCCCAGCGGCCGCCGCCAGACCCTGGCCGAAGCCATCACACCGAGCGATTTCTGATCTCACACCTTTTGGGTGTTCTCCCTCGACCGAGACCTACTATGTTGCGACGCCCACTCATCGCCCTTTCTCACAGCAACGGCGCCCGCCGTTTCGTCACCGGCTTCCCCATCGCCCGCAGCGTCGCCCGCCGTTTCGTGGCCGGCGAGACGCAGGCCGATGCCATCGCCGCCGTCCGCCAACTCAACCGCGACGGCCTGCTGGCCACGGCCGACTACCTGGGCGAGCATGTGACCGAACGCGAGGCCGCCCTCTCCAACCTGCACGAGTATCTCTCCGTCCTCGAGGCTATGGCCGACAACGGCCTCCAAAGCGGCGTCTCGCTCAAGCTCTCGGCCATGGGGCTGCACATCGACGAGGAGTTCTGTTACGACAACGTGCGCCAGATCGTCGCCGCGGCGGGCGCGGTGGGGCGATTCGTTCGCATCGATATGGAGGAATCGGCCCTGGTCGACACTACCCTGGGCCTGTATCGGCGGCTGCGGCGGGACTACGACAATGTCGGCACGGTCGTTCAAGCCTATCTCTTCCGCACCCAGGCCGATGTGGCGGCGCTGATCGACGAGGGCATTGCCGACCTGCGGCTGGTCAAGGGCGCCTACGACGAGCCGGGCAGCATCGCCTGGCGCGACCGCACCTCGATCCAGAAGCAAATGGTCGAGTTGGGCAAGATGATGTTGGCGCCGGAGGCGGTTGCCCGCGGGGCGAGGATGGCGATGGGGTCGCACGATGACATCGTCTACAACCCGCTGGCCGGGTGGGCGGCCGAGCGCGGCATCGACCCCCAAAGCTGGGAAATCCAGTTCCTCTATGGCATCCGCCGCGACGAACAGAAACGCCTGAGCGAAGCCGGCCAGCGGATGCGCATCTATGTGCCCTACGGCCAGTCATGGTACCCCTATTTCATGCGGCGGCTGGCCGAGCGTCCCGCCAACCTGGTCTTTTTCCTGCGGGCGTTGGCCGGCGATTGAGGGAGGAAGGCGAATGACGGAAACCACCCTGCCGTTGTCCGGCAAAACCGCGGTGATCACCGGTTCGGGCCGGGGGATTGGCAGCGCCATTGCCCTGGAACTGGCGCGCATGGGCGCCAATGTGGCCATCAACTTCTTCCGCAACCGCGGCCCGGCCGAGGCCACCGCCGCCGAGGTGGAGGCGGCGGGCGGCAGGGCGATCATCGTCAAGGCGCATGTGGGCCGCCGCGAGCAGGTGGAACGGCTGGTGGACGAAGCGACGGCGGCCTTTGGCGGCGTGGACATCTTCATCGCCAACGCTGCCTCCGGCGTCCCCCGCCCCCTGCTGGAGCAAGGTGAGCGCGAGTGGGACTGGACGGTGGATATCAACGCTCGCTCGCTGTTCTACGGCGTCAAGACGGCGGCGCCGGGGATGAGGGCGCGCGGCTGGGGCCGGGTGATCGGCATCACCTCGATGGGGTCGCGGCGCACCCTGCCCAACTACGGTCTTGTCGGCGTCAGCAAAGCCGCCATCGAGACGTTGATCCGCTATTTTGCCGTCGAACTGGCCCCGTTTGGCATCCGCTGCAACGCCATTTCACCGGGCATCGTCCTCACCGATGCCTTGCACCACTTCCCCGACTGGGAATGGATGGTGGAATCCGCCCGCCAGCGCACCCCCACCGGCGGCTTCGTCACCTCCGCCCAGGTGGCGGCTGTGGCCGGCTTTCTCTGCACCGAGGCCGCCAGCGGCATCGTCGGGCAGACGATCGTCGTCGATCACGGCTATGAGGTTATGCCGTGAGGAGTGTTCCGTGTTCTGTGAAACGTGAGCCGTGAGGCGTGAGGCGTGTTCCGTGAATCGTGAGGAGTGAGCACGCCCACGTGCGAACGGGCGTGCACCGTCCAACACCTGCGACCTGCGACCTGCCACTTGCGACCTGCCACCCGCCCCCTGCGACCTGCGACCTGCGACCTGCCACTTGTCTACCTGTCTACCTGTCTACTTGTCTACCCTCCCCACGACATAAGGAAACCAACCATGTCAATAGATCGCAAAACATTCATTCGCCAGGAGTTGGCGGAGGCGCGGCTGCTCTTGTTGGCGGCCGCCGCCGCCATCGATGACGAGACGGCCATCGCCGGCACCGAAAACCCGCAGTGGCGGGTGCGCGACATCCTGGCGCACCTGGCGGGGGCCGAGCGCGGCCTGCTGCGCACCGTCGAGCGTTTTCTGGCCAGGGGTGAGCTGCCGCCCGGTTTCAGCCTGGACATCTGGAACCAGCGCCAGGTGGAGAAGCGCCAACCGGCCGGGGTGGCCGATCTGGTGGCCGAGCTGGCGGCCAGCCGCGACGAAGCCTGGGCCATGCTCGACCGGTTGTCGGACAGCGAGATGGACGTGGCCGGCCTGCACCCGGCCGGGTTGCCGACCACCGTCGCCGGGCTATTCCTCACCATCGCCTATCACGAACTCGACCACGGCAACGAGATCCGCCAAACCCTGGCCCTGCCCATCGTCCGGCGGGCCGACTGGTCGCAGGCGCTGGCCGTCACGGAGGCCCCCCATGGCTGAAGCCGGCGAAAGCCCCCGCACCCAGTTGCGCCAACGCTTGCAGCAAAGCCATGAAGCCGTGTTGGCGGTCGTGGCGCCGATGGCCGCGGAAGAGGGCGAGGCGCCGGCCAACCCAGGTTGGCGGCGACGTGATGTCCTGGCGCACCTGGTCTCGGCCGAGATCGGGCATTGCCAGGTTATCCGGCGTCTGTTGGCCGGCCAGCCGACCCTGATCCCCGGCTTCGTCCTGGATGAATTCAACAACGCCGAGGTCGAGGCCCGTCGCTGGCAGTCGCTGCCCGAACTGATCGCCGAGTACCAGGCCAACCGGGTCGCCACCCTGGCCCTGCTCGATAGCATCGACGAAAACCAATGGGCCATCGCCGGCCCCCACCCTGGCGGCTTCGATAGCACCGTCGAAGGCGTCTTCCGCGTCATCGCCATCCACGAAAAACGCCACTTGCGCGAATTGCAGCCGTAAAACACGCACCACGGAACACGGAACACGGAACACGGAACACGCACCACGCACCACCGCACTATCGCCAAAAAAATGGTAGGGACGCAATTCTGCGTCCCTACCCATCGCAACGGAGAGAAACCGGCCTGTTTCTGTCGATGTTCGTCCCCCTTCGCCCATCGACGTCCGCAGGCCCGTTCCGTTTGGATGCAATTGAAAGCAGCTACAATCCAAGGGGAGGCAACTGCTGGATCGGCTGACAAGGCCAGGTGGCGCCTGTACCGGACAAGTTCCCCCTTCTCGTCCGGCCGCAGCAACAACCTGGCTATTTTCCGTAGACGAGGAGGCGCGGAAGGGGTTACGGTCGTGCCGAAACTTTAAGGTTATGGCCGTCGCAGGGCGTGATCGTCCGGGTGAGGGGCAGATTGGCTGCCCGCACTCCGATTTTGTCTTGGTTGCCTCTCTGGCTTGGTGCTACAATGAACGCCTTGTGTGTACGGCGCCCGCTCACCGGAAGTGAAATTACGTCAAGCTATCTTGACAGCAGACACGCGCCCCGCTTATGATCGGAACCCCTCGTGAATTCATACACAAGGAGGTGGCGCGACAGTATGTCACCGGCATGGCGCCTGCATTAGCTGGCATGAATCCGTTGGATCGCCCGTGCTTCGAGTCGGAGATCGGCGCCAGGCTGATGATCTCAAAGCGAACCTTGCCGATGCATGAGCTGACCCTTGCTGTTATCAAGTTGCCTTCGATCGTGGTAGTTATTCTGCGCATCATCCCAGGAGTAGCCTGAATGAAGCATGCCATCAACGTAACCATCCTGATCATCGTCGCCGCGGCGGTGCTACTCTTCTTCGTCAACAGGGTCCAGTGGATGCCTGTCCAGGCGAGCCTCGAATCCATCGCCATCGACAACCTGTTCACGCTCCATCTCGACGTCATCGTGGTTCTCTACGCCCTGGTGAACGGCATCCTGCTCTATGCGGTATTCGTCTTTCGCCGCAAGCGCAATGACGAGAGCGAGGGCGCCTATTTTCATAGCAATAGCAAGCTGGAGATCGGTTGGACGGTCGTCCCTCTGATCGTCGTCCTCTATTTTGCCTTCCTGGGTGCGACCGTGTTGGGGCAGACGTTGCAAAAGGGCGAGAACGAGCTAGAAGTAAAGGTGACGGCGCAGCAGTGGACATGGAGTTTCGAGTATCCAGAATGGGGCATTGCTTCGACCGAGCTGAACCTGCCCGTGGATCGGCGGGTGCACTTCACGCTCACATCGACCGATGTCACGCACTCGTTCTGGGTGCCTGAGTTCCGGCTGAAGCAGGACACCGTGCCCGGCCAGGAAAAGAATCTGCGCCTGACCCCGACGCGGATCGGAAACTATAAGGTGCGCTGCGCCGAACTGTGTGGCACCGGCCATGCCGCCATGGAAAGCGCCGTCAATGTCATGTCGGCCGAAGATTTCGAGATCTGGCGGCAGAAGCGACTTGGCATTTACGTCGAGCCAGAGGGCGAAGCGCCGGATCCGGTGGCGGTGGGCAAGCAGGTGGCGGCGAGCGCCGGCTGTGCGGCCTGCCACTCGCTTGATGGCAGCATCCTGGTGGGGCCGAGTTGGAAGGGGCTCTTCGGCTCGACCCGCACCTTTGCCGACGGCTCCTCGGCCCTTGCCGATGAAGCCTATGTGCACGAGTCCATTGTCAATCCTGCCGCCAAGATCGCCTCTGGCTTCCAGGACCTGATGCCAAAGAACTTTGGTCAGACGTTGACCGAGGCCGAAATCACGGCTTTGATCGAGTACATCAAGACGCTGCAATAACGCCAAGACCCGAAAGGTCGTCAACAACCTTTCGAGTTCGTCTTCCACAGGAGAGACAACATCATGCGTTGGTTTCGCCTTCTTCTTGGTTTCATCCTCGGCGCCGCAGTGGGGGCGCTGCTGCTCCTGGCCACGCGCGGGTTCATTGGCTTGCCGCTGCTGGCCGAGTGGCCCTACTACTCGCTGATTTCGATGGCCGTCTTCTCCGGTCTCGTCGGCCTGATGCTCGGCATCGACCGCGAGCTGGGGTTGCCGCGTGGTTTGGTGGGGATGGCGATCGGCTTCATCCTCGGTTTGGTGCTCACCACCACCCTCCGCGCCTTGCTGGGCCTGGAGCCGTGGGATGCCGAGTCGGCCTGGGTGATCGCCGCCTTCTTCGCCCCCATTGGCTTCCTGCTGGGCGTCGGCGCCCTCACCGACTGGCTGAGGTGGGTCGGCGGTGTGCACACACCCGAACAACACGGCCCGCCCGCCCGCAAGCCGGCCTGGTTCCGCTATTTCGGCTTCGACCAGAACCACAAGGTCATCGGCATCCAATACATCATCACCGGCATTCTGGTGATGGGCGTCGGTGGGACGCTGGCGATGATCTTCCGCACCGAGTTGATGTTCGAGGGTCTGCAGTTCCTTCGCCCCGACACCTTCAACACCTTGATCAGCATGCACGGCATCATCATGATCGCCTCGATCCTGTTGGGGGTGGGCGGCATGGCCAACTACCTGGTGCCGCTGCTGCTGGGAGCCAACGACATGGCCTTCCCGCGGCTCAATGGCTTCGCCTTCTGGATCACCGTGCCCAGCGCCATTCTCATCTTGATGTCCATCTTCTTCGGCGGCTGGGATACGGGTTGGACGGGCTATGCGCCGTTGAGCGTGCGCACGGTCATGGGCATCAATTTCTTCATGATCGGCATGTTCTTCTTCGGCTTCTCGTCGATTTTGGGGTCGATCAACCTGATCGTGACAACGCTGAGGATGCGAGCGCCCGGCATGACGCTGTTCCGTATGCCGATCTTCGTCTGGGCTGTCTTTGCCACTTCGCTCATCCAGCTCACGGCCACGCAGTTCATCGGTCTCTCGTTCCTGATGGTGGTGTTGGAACGCAACCTGGGCATGGGCTTTTTCGAGACAGCCGCCGGCGGCAACCCCATCCTCTTCCAACACCTGTTCTGGTTCTACTCGCATCCCGCCGTCTACATCTTCATCCTGCCCGGCCTGGGCGTGGTGAGCGAACTGCTGCCGGTGTTCTCGCGCAAACCGCTCTTCGGCTACAAATGGATCGCCCTCTCCAGCCTGGCCATCGCCTTGCTGGGTTTCCTGGTCTGGGCGCACCACATGTTCGCTGCCGGCATGGCCGACGCTTTGCGCCTGCCGTTTATGTACACAACGATGCTGGTGGCGGTGCCCACTGGGGTCAAGTTCTTCAGTTGGCTGGGGACGGTGTGGCGCGGGAAGTTGTTCTTCCCCACACCGATGCTTTTCGTCTTGGCCTCGATCGCCGTCTTCTTGATCGGCGGTCTCACCGGCCCGCCCCTGGCCACGGTGCCCACCGACCTCCATCTCCACGACTCCTACTTCGTGGTCGGTCATTTCCATGCCACCATGTTCGGCGGCTTCGTCTTCCCCTTCTTCGCCGCCCTGTACTACTGGTATCCCAAGATCTCGGGCCGGATGTACAACGAGCGTCTGGGCCAGATCCACTTCGGCCTCCAGACCGCCGGCTTCTACATCATGTCGCTGACCATGGCTCGCGCCGGCTTGCTGGGGATGCGTCGCCGCATCGTCGATTACGACCCCGCCCTGCACCTGCAGACCATGCACATCATCATGACCATCGCCGGCTTCACCATCTTCTTCGGCGTGCTCATCGGTCTCTACAACCTGGTGATGAGCGCCCGCCGCGGCCCGGTGGCAGCCATGAACCCCTGGGGGTCGCGCTCGCCCGAGTGGCTGCTGCCCTCGCCCGTGCCCGAACACAACTACCCCGAACCGTTCGAGGTGGTGGGCGACCCCTACGGCTACGGCCTGCCTGGGTCGGTTTATGTACGCATGAACGGCGGCCACCACGCCGAACCCGCACACGACCCGGCCGTAGCGGCTCTACCCGCGCGCTGATGACTTTCCGAGACCCTCAGGGTTTCTAAAACCTTGAGGGTCTTCGATAGGCAAGGATCACGAAGCAATGAAGAAGCAACCCGAATCCAAGGACATGGGCAAGAAACGATTGTACCGCACTGGTGTGTGGGTGCTCGTCGCCCTCATGTTTCTCGAAGTCTGCGATTATGTTTCCGCCCAGTTGACCGGTGGCTCGATCACCATCCTGCTCGTCCTGGCCCTGATCAACGCCGCCATCATCATCCAATATTTCATGCACATCGGCGAGTTGTTTACCAACGAGGAGCGCCACTGATGACAACCGAAGTGCTTGCGCACGAGCAGCACCACGCCGGCGAGATCACGCCCGGCAAGCGTTTTGCCATGAACCGCCTGGCTCTGTGGCTGTTCCTGCTGTCCGAGACCTTCCTGTTCGGCGGCATCCTCATCACCCGCTTCTATCTGTGGGGGGCCACCCGCCCGCATCTGGATCAGGTGTTGGGGATGTCCGTGACGATCGTCCTCCTCATCAGCAGCTACTTCATGTACCGGGCTGAGACGGCCATCCGCCATGATGATCGCGGCGACTTCCTGCGCAGCATCATCGTCACCATCCTGCTGGGGACGGGCTTCCTGGTGGGGGTGATCGGGTTGGAATGGCGGACGGCCCCGGTCAACCTGCACACCGAGGGCAAGGATGCCATGTACGGCGCCGTGCTGTTCTTCATGACCGGTATGCACGCCTTCCATGTCCTTACCGGCATCATCTTGCTGGCCATCCTCGCCTACCGCGGCTACAAGGGCCATTTCTCGTCGCAGAAGTTCTGGGCGGTGGAGGCGGGCGCCATCTACTGGCACTTCGTCGATGTCGTCTGGGTCTTCTTCTTCCCGGCCCTCTACCTGATGGGCACACCCGCCGGCCCCCTGCACCACTGACGCCGGCGCGCCCCTGGTGCGGCGCTTTTCGGGCCGTACTGAAGCGGGATGGCCGGCGGTTGCACTGACCGCCCGCCATCCCGTTTTTTGCGCCCTTGCCGCCACCCTGCCATGATCGACTTCCTGCGAGCTATCTTCGGAACCTGGGAGCTGCGCCCGCTGGTGCTGGCCGTCCCTCTGCTTTTCGGCGCACTCTATCTGCGCGGGTGGCTGTACTTCTACCGGTTGGAGAACGCCCGGCCGCCGCAACGAGCGCGCCGTGGCGGCGGACGCCGCAGCGTTCGCCAGGCCGAGGTCTGGCGCCTGGCCTGCTACGGGGGCGGCCTGGCCCTCCTCATCTTCGCCCTCACCTCCGGCCTGGATGCCTACGCCGCCCTCTTGCTTTTCGTCCACATGATCCAGCACGAGATCCTGCTGATGTTCGTGCCGGCGCTGCTGTGGTTGGGCAATCCCTTTCCCTTCGTCGTCTGGGGCCTGCCGCGGCCCTTGCGACTGCGCACCGCCGCCTTGTTCGCCCAGCCTTCTCCCTTTCGCGCCCTCCTGGCCAGGATCGGCGCGCCGGCGGCCTCCTTGCTGATCCTGATCGTGGTCACATGGGTCTGGCACGACAGCAAGTTGTACAACCTCACCCTGGAGAATCGTCTGGTGCATGACCTGGAGCACCTGATGTTTTTCGCCGCCGGGATGCTGTTCTGGTGGCATGTGGTGGGAGCGGCCCCGCATCTCCGTGCGCCCATGAGTTATCTTCGCCGCGGTCTCTACCTCGTCGTCGCCATCCCGCCCACCGTCGCCCTCGGCGCTTCGATTGCCTTTGCCCCCGAGCCGCTGTACAGCTATTACACCACCGTCCCGCGCATGTGGGGGCTTTCGGCCCTGGATGACCAGATGTATGCTGGCGTGATCATGTGGGAGAGCATCATGAACTACATTGTCGCCATCCTGACGGTGGTGGCGCTGCATCTGCGGGGCGAGGAACAGCAGCCGCCGCAGCCGGCGTCGATCTGGGAGCAGGCTGGCGGCGAATCGGCGCAGATGGCGCCGGGGCTTGAATCTCGGTCTGAATCAGGAATGGTGGCAAATGGATAGATGGCTGCTGAGACGAGGCATCGCTATTGGCGCTTTGGGCGGGATGGTCATCCTTTTGCTGGCCGCCGGTTTGGTGTTGGCGCACGGCGGGGGCGCGCCACAACTGACCAACGAACCGGTTGGCCCCTACCTGCTCTCGGTCTGGTCTGACCCCGACCCGGCCGTGGTGGGCGCGCTGCACCTGACCCTGGCCCTGGCCGACGCCACTTCGGGCGCGCCCATCACCGCGGCCGATGTGACCGTGACGGCCCGAAACGGCGCTACGACCCTGGCGGCCCCGGCCAGCCACGAAGGCGCGCTGGTGCCGGAGTTCTACGAGGTCGATTTCGACCTGCCGGCTGCCGGTGAATGGCAATTTGACATAAATATCAGGGGTGAGGCCGGTGCGGGGCGGGCAGGCTTCGCCTTGACGGTGGCAGCCGGGGCGACGAATTGGCTGCTGATCGTATTGGTGGGGCTGGGGGGTGTGGCGGCGGGGTGTGTGGGGTGGTTGCTGTGGCGGGGGAGGGGGAAACGCCGCTGACGAAGCACCGGGCCGGACGATCGGGAGTGGTGGGGGTCAGGCCGCCGTCGTCGGCGCTGACGGTGCCATGGCCCTGCGGTCCTGTGGCCGACAGGACAGACGATGCCGTGTGTGATAGAATGACAGCCGAGGTGATACGATGGAAACACAAATGACTTTACAGCCATCTTCCTACGAACAGACCTTTATCAGCATCCTGCGCACCCTGCCTGCTGAGCGTGTAGCGCAAATTCTGGACTACGCCAGATATATTCAGTCGCAGACCCACGCTGACTTCGAGTTTCTGGATGAGGAAGAGACTGAGGAAGAAATCCTTGTGGACGAAGAACGTTGGGAGGCTCGGTTTGCAGCCTCTCAGTCTGGTTTGGCGAAGATGGCGGAGAAGGTGCGGGCAGATATTCGCTCGGGACGCACTCTGCCCCTGACCTTCACCAAAGATGGGGGAATCGCGCCAGGATGAAATCCCGCACCACCCCCGACTTTTGGGTGCTGTTTCGCGATCTCCCCCCCGAAGTCCAGCGCAAGGCGGCCAAGGCGTATCGTCTATGGCGTACAAATCCGTTTGCAGGAAGTCTACGTTTTAAGCGCGTCAGCGAAACAGAACCGATCTATTCCGTGCGTGTTGGGCGAGACTATCGGGTTTTGGGACTGCTTGATGGTGACACAATGTACTGGTTTTTCATTGGTGGACATGACGAATATGAACGTCAATTAGAACGGATATAGATAGTTCTGTATCTATAGGATCGTTGGTCTGACTGATTGCCGCTGTAGGGATGCATCTGTGATGATTCGATCAGGCCGTCACCACCCGGATCGCCCTCCCTGCCCCTCCTCATCCATCGCGTCGAACTGGCCCGCGCCCCCCGCTCTCGCCCCATGTCGTCCGCGTCAACCCACCCTGACATCCATCGCTTTCTGCTCGCCTGGTCGGGTTGGGGCGGAACCCACGAGCTGCATGCCAACCCCACCTCGGCCCGCCTGGGCCTGCTGCGCTATCTGCGCGATCAGCAGGTGCGCGAGGTCTTGGCCTGGCCTGCAGGCCGGCTGCCCCTACCCGGCCTCGACGACGCCTTGCGCGACGCCGGTTTCGTCCTGGTCGAAGCCGAGGGACAGGAGCCAGGAACCGGGCTGGAAACGGGTCTGACGGGCGCCGACGCCGGGCTGATCGACACCGGCTCGCTCGTGTTCGAGCCAGGCCCCGGCCGTAGCTGGCTGCCCGCCCTGTTGCCCTCGCGCCACATCGTCATCCTGCCCTCGGGCCGCCTCTATCCCTCCCTGGCTGCCTGGCGGAGCCAACAAGTAGGCCGTGAGCAAGAAACGGCAGGGGCGTTGATCGTTACCGGCCCCAGCATCAGCGCCGACATCGAATTCCATCGCCACCGGGGGACGTTTGGGCCGCGATTTTTGCACCTGATCCTTGTCGATGGCTTGGGCGGGAAACGTGAGGCGTGAGGCGTGAGACGTGTTCCGTGTTCCGTGAAGCGTGAAACGTGAGGCGGGAGGGCGGGAGGCGGGAGGAGCGGAGTTCGCACGCCCACGTGCGAACCAAACGCGAACCCGAACCCACGCGCATCTGCGCCCCGCGCCCAGGCCCTGCTGCGAAGCGATGGGAAATTGCCAGGATCAGGGGAAAAGTGATATAGAATAAGCATCGAGCATTCTTCGTTTTGGGACAAGAGTGAAAATGGACCTGCTGACGACGGCTCCCGGTATCTTTCAGGCTTACTTTCGCGAGAACAGATTGCGCGCCCCCGGCACGGGCGATCTCGACGACGATGCCGCCCTGGCCCTGCACCTGCTCACCTTCTTGGGCAATTACCAGCAGCACGAGGGCTACTGGCCCGATCGCGACCTGCACAAGACCATGCGCAACACCTGCCATGCCCTCGACGCCCTGCACCTCCTCAATCTGCCCGCCCCCAGCCAGGAGACAATGGCGGGCGGCAGCGCCTGGTTGGTCAACCTCTCGTCTGACGATGCGCCGAATGGGAACGGCGAGGAAATGGACTCGCCCCGGTGGCACCCCAGCCGCTTCAAGACCCTGACCTGGTTGGCTGCTTTCGACGATGCCGCCGTGCAGGGGGATTTTCAGCGCCTGGCCCAGCATGTCGACCGCAGCGGCTACCTGCGCAATGTCCTCCATCGCCACCTGCTGGCGACGCTGATCTTCCTCGACACCCTCTTCTATCTCGGCCAGAACCGGACCTTGCCCGATTTGTGGCGCCAGGCCCAGGATCGCGCCCTGGGCGCCATCCGGCGCGAGTTGGCCATCTGGCGCGAGAACCCCAGCACGGCCGAAGCGTTCGTCTCGGCTCAGGAACTCAGCTATGCCCTGGACGTCCTCCTGGCCTACGGCGAGCTGTCGTTGCCCGATGTCATGGCCGAGGAGATCCGCCGCAGCCTGGTGGCCGAGCTCGACACCAACGACGAAAGCGAACTCCTGAAAGAGGAAGCCCTCTACTGCTGCATCCAACTCAGCCGGCATTTCGGCCAACACCCCGACACGCAGCGCCTGCTGGGACGGCTGCGCACCGTCCTGTTGCGCGGCTATCAGAGCGGAAGCCAGGGTGTGGCCATGCAGGAATTCCCTTTTCACGCCCTGGTCTTGCGCCTGCTCGTCTCCCATCACGATGCCCGCCTGAGCAGCGCCATCTTCAACCAACTCATCCGCACCTACACCGACCAATCGCGCTCGGTGCAGCAAGCTCGCGATGCCGAGATCAAGACCGACTTGCGCCAACTCCTCAAGCAATACCTGGTTCTGGTGGACATCAAGGGCTTGCAGGAACTGGGCGGCGGCATGAAGGCGGAGAAAGTCTACGCCGTCGAGTTCGAGGTGGCCCTGAGCCTGCCCGATGAACGTCAAGACGCCGCTCCCGTCTGGTCGGAAGTCCAGAAACTCGTGCTCAAAACCGCGCCTTACGAGGACTTGCAGCGCTCCATCGACCAATATCACTCCCTGCCCCCCGCCCTCCGCTCGCTCTTTGCCGCCCAGGCGCACGAACCCTACATGGTCGAGACCAGCCACGGGAAAACGGGCTATTTGATCATGCAGGACCTCTTGCACATGCCAACCCTGGCGGCGGTGTTGGACGACCTCGATGCCCCGAAGCTGACGGCGCCTCAGGAGCGGTCGCTGGCCTTCGTCGTCTCGCGGGTGGCCGAGGCCCTGCACCGCATCCATCGTGAAGAACTGATCGTCGGTGACGACTATGCCGGGGACCAGATCTTCCGCCTTTATCTGGCCCCGCTCGAAGAGAAGATCATCCAACTTGGCCAACGCTTTCCCCGTCTCAAACCCGAATTGCGCGGGCTGAAGTTCAATGGACATGGCTTCAGATCACTGCAACACTACATGGACGCCCTCCAGAGCCGCGCCAACCGGCTCAACCCCACCTGTCTTTGTCGCGTGCATGGCGACTGCCACTCGCGCAACATCATGGTCGATCGTCAAAGCGGCCGGGTGATGTTCATCGACCTGGATCGCAGCAGCCGGTCGGGCGACTATATCGACGATTTCGCCCTCCTGCTCGAAGACGTCTGCGTTTATCGCTATCTTAGCGACGGCAAGGGCCACAGCGTGTTGCGCGCCGGCGATGTCGCGCATGGCGCTGGCGCCGATGCCGGCGCCGGCTGGCGCTTCACCCGCTCGCTCCTCCCCGAACCGTTCGCGCAACGCTTTCAGAGCGCCCTGCTCGGCCATCTGCCCACCTATGCCCTGACCATGCACGGCGACGACAACTGGCGGCCACGGTTGTGGCTGGCCACGGCCGTCCGGCTGGTGGGGTTGGCCACATTGGTGCCCGAGGAGCAGACGGCCGTCGTTCTTTTTGCTGAGGCCGTGCGGCTGCTCGACACGCTTCACCGGCACCTGGCCCGGAACGAGCCTCTCCCCCAGCTTTTGTTTGGCGTCAGCGGCCCGGCCGCCCCCGATTCGTCCCACAGCGAGCGCGAGGCCAGGCTGGTGCGCTTGCTGCAACAAACCTTCCCGGCCCTGACCATCCGCCCGGCCGGCCAGCGTTACGAATTCCGCACCGCCGATGGTCAGCTCTGCGCCGTGCTCATGGCCGTCGAACGCGTCTGGCGGCTAATGCTCACCACCACCCCCGAGCTCCTGAGACAGGTCGCGCCCGAGGTCCGGCCTCACCGCTCTGGCGCCCTGCAATCCCGAGTCGATCTCCCGCCCGACCCCGACGGCGCCCTGGCCCTGGCCGCCGCCTGCCTGCGCGTCACCCTGGGATGATGCCATGACCACCACCGAGCGTTTCACCGCCGATTTCCGGGCCGATGAACTGGCGTTGATCACCGATCTGGCCCGCCGCGGGCTGTCGCTGGCCTTCGTGGGCGTGGCCGGCATCGGCAAATCCAATCTGCTCAGCGCCCTCCGCCTCCGCCACGCCGCCCTGCCCTCGCCGGCCGGCCCGCTCAGCCTGCGCCTCGTCGTCCTCGATGGCAACAACTGGGACGGCAGCCCGGCCGGGTTCTGGCGGCTGGCCCGGCAGGAAACCGAACAAAGCCTGGGCGTCAGCGCCAACATCCTCCCCCTGGCCACCGACCCCAGCGACCGCAACAACCTCATCGTCCGCAACCTGGTGGGCAATGCCTGCCGCCAGCCGCACCTGCGCCTGCTGTTCGTGCTCGACGACGCCGACCGCCTGCTCCAAAACGGCCCGCTCGACCTCCTGGGCCAGCTGCGCAGCCTGCGCGACGAGAACCGGGATGTCTTCAGCTATCTGCTTTTCACCAAGCGACTGCCCCATCGTTTGGGCGCCGGGCTGAACCTGCGCACCGACAGCAAGTTCTACGAACTCTTCAGCAGCCGCATCTACGCCCTCTGTCCCTACCAGCAGACCGAAGCCCGCCAGATGCTGCACTATCTCAACGACGCCAGCGACCGTCCGCTGCGAGCGCCGGCCCTGGCGACCATCCTCTTCCTCTCCGGCGGCCATGCCATGCTGCTCAAGCATCTGCACGAACTATGGCTGGAGCAGCCGCCGTCCGAGGAGGGCGTCCTGGCGACAGTCGTCCGCCATCCCGACATCGCCGACGTTTGCGGGCGCGTCGTTCGTTCGCTGCACGCACACGAACAAGACGTGCTGAAAAAGCTGACCCGCGGCCAGCCCCTGGCCCCCGCCGACGCCCCCGCCATGACCATGCTGCAAAAGCGCGGCCTCCTGGTTGGGGCCAGAAACCAGTGCTTCAGCCCGGTGCTGGAACGCTTCGTGCGCGAGCTGCCATAAGTCGGACCCTATCCCATGTTCCACATCATCCCCGAAGGCGAGCAAGTCGTCATCTACCAATTAGGCCGCTTCCACCGCATCGCCGGCCCCGGCCTGGTCGGCCTGGCCCCCCGGCTCGACCACATGCACCACACGCTGGATAGTCGCGAGCAGCAGCTCCAGGTCTCGGTCAAGGTCAACACCAACGGCGTCCCCCTGGACCTGGGCCTGCACTACCGCGCCTCGCTCGACATCCCCTGGTGCACCCCCAACCGCGACGATCAGGCCCGGCTGGTGGCGCTGGATGATTGGCAGCGCCAGCAACAGCGCGACGATAGCGCCTACCATGTCGTCTTGCAGGCGGTCAAGGGCTACGAACGCGCCCACCCCGTCTCGGCCGAGGCCGATTTGCTGGCCAAATTGGCCCACATCCTCCCCGGTTCCGAGGCCAACGCCGAGGTCCTGGCCGTCGTCCGCACCAACCTGGCGGCCGAGCTGCGCAAACTCGGCTTTCGCGTCAACCTCGATGCCCCGCTCTATCTGACCATCGAACGCCTGCCCGAACGCCTGGGCGACGCCCTCGACCGCGCCCGCGCCGACCGCGTGGACTACGAACGGCGCAAGCGCATCTGGCAAGACATGCTCACCTATATCGGCGAGATGCCGCCCCATCTCCAGGCCCACATGATGGCGGTGGTCGAACAACTTCAGCCGCCGCCGCTCAACATCCCCGCCGGCGACACCTCGGCCCAGGTCAACGCCAAATTCGGGCCGGGCAACGAGCAGGAATTCGAGGTGGAGATGCAGCGGCGCCCGCCGCCTGCGCCGCCGCCTGTCGAACGCCGACCCGCCGCGTCCCCACCGGCCGCGTCTCCGCCCGCGCCCTCGCCGGTTGCGGCGCCCACCGACGCCACCCCGCCCCGCCCTGCGGCGCCCGCCGAATCGCTTCTCAGCGAAGATGACGTGGCCCAGCTCAAACTCGTGCCCGTGCGCAGCCAGCACCTCGATCGCACCGGCTGACCGGGTCTCCGCCTTCCTCAAGGAGAGTTCCACCCATGACCACCCTTGCCGATTTTGCCACCGAACAAGCCCAACTGCTCACCGAAACCCCCTTTGCCGTCGGCATGGCGGTGATGGCGGCCGGCAGGAGCGGGCTGGGCACGGTCAAAGAAGCCGCCGCCGTGACCACCTCGGTGCTGGCCGGACGCCAGACCTATGCCAACGACGCCCTCATCCAGACCCTGATCTCATCCCTGGAGGCCCAGGTCAAAGAGGATCGTGCCGCGGCCCAACGCCTGATCAACCCCTTCGAAGACACCGCCCCCGACCAGTTCCTGCCGGCGACCCTCGACCGTTGCCGCCAGGTGGCTGCACTGTTGGCGGCCCAGGCCAGCCCCGACGAGGCCGCCAATTACAAACAGTGGCTTCTGAGCATCGCCGACAAGGTGGCCGGCGCCGCCAAAGAGGGTGATTTCCTGGGCATCGGCGGTGTGCGCGTCAGCGAGCCTGAAGCAGACGCCATCCGGCAGATCGGCGAGGCCCTCGCCGTCTGATCGTTCCCGCGCCTGCCAGGTTTTACACAAACCTGACAGGCGCCCCATCGCAAGTCACCGTTCGCACGTGGGCGTGCGAACTCCGCAATGCGAGGATATTCTGTTTCTGGCGCCGCCCCGCCCCCCGCCTGGCCCGATGAACTGGCGGCGCTGGATGCGGCCTGGGAGGGGGGCGACGCCGTTGGCCCGGAAGAGGCTCTGGCTCAGCTGGCGGTTTGGCGGCAGCGGTTGGGCCGGCCAGAACAGCCGGGCGAAGAGCGGCTAGACGTGGTCTCGGCTGTGGGCGAGCCGTTGGGGTGGGCGGCGCCGCGCTGGTTCTGCCATCTGACCGGACTGCGGCACCGCGTCATCCATTGTTTCCTCACCACCCCCCAGAATCTGCTGCTGCTGCAAATGCGCAGCCACGATAAGGCCGAATGGCCGTCGTTGTTCGATACCAGCGTGGGCGGCCATGTCAAGGCCGGGCAGGGCTGGCGCCAGGGCGCCCTGAACGAGATCGAGGAGGAGATCGGGCTGCCGGCGAGCCAGGTGAGCCACTGGCTAGAGGGTGGCCGCCTGGTCGAGGCCGGCCCGGCCTATGAGCGTTATGGCGTCGGCCAGGTGAACCAGGGCAGCGATCTGCTGATGCGCAACCGCCAGGTCAACCAGATCTTCGGCGGCCAACTGACCGATTGGGGCCTGAGCCGTCTGCATTTTCAGGATGGCGAGCTGGCGGGCGTCTTTTTGTGTCGTCCCGAAGAAGCCCGGCGGATGTGGGAAACTGATTTTCTGATTGCCCCCGGCCTCCGTCATGCCTTCTGGCGGTGGTGGGAGTGGCGGGCCGGGGGCTAGATCGGCGGCCAAGGGTGGTTGCGGCGGGCGGGGTCGGGCCGGGGGAAGCGGCGCTCGGTCAGGAGTCGGCGCAGTCGCTGGCCGAGGGCCTTCATCTCTTCCGGGCTGAGCAGCAGCGCCAGGTTGTTTTGCAGACGCCCGCCCGGTTCCAATTGCGATTCCAGGGCGCAGAGATCATCGCCCAAATCCGGCGGGATCGGCTCGCCGGCGAAGTCCCAGATCACGGTGCGTAGTTTGGCGTCGGCGTGAAAACAGATGCCGTGGTCGATCGACCACATGTGATCCTGGGCGTCCACCAGGCAGTGGCCGGCTTTGCGGTCGGCGTTGTTGATCACAGCGTCGAACAAGGCGATGCGCCGGTAATCGTCGGCGTGGTCGGGGAAGACGTTGAAATAGTGAAGTTCGGGGTCGCTGTCGATGAAGACCTGCAAGCTGCCGGGGCCGTAGGGGCCATCCCGCAGCACGGTGGGAGGGACGAGCTGCCAGCCCAGGGCCTCGGACACCTGCCAGGCGGCATATTCGCGCAGATAGAGGCTGCCGGCCGGGAAATCCCACAACGGTCGCTCCCCGCGCCGCGGTTTGTAGATGGCGAGTATCTGGGTCGCAGCCTGGGCGACCTCGAACAGGAGGGCGTAGTTCGAGCTCCAGGGAATGGCGCCGAGCGGCTTCATCTCACCCTGGCGCAGCAGTTGCAGGGCCTGGGGGACGGTGATGGCCTCGCTCGCCCGATCTTCGTCAGCGCCGTTCATTGCAGATATTGCTTGCCGTGGCCGTTGGATTTGGGGCAGAAATGGCCGGCCGGGTCCAGCGCCTGGCCGCACAGTGGGCAGGTCGGACGCCCGGCGGCGATGACCTCGAGGGCATGGCGGGCAAAGGCCCGCGCGTGTTCGCGCTCGATGGTGAAGCGCCCGACCTCGGCCGTCTCGCCTGGCTCGACCAGCTCCTGCACGACGATGATGATGCGGTCTTCGTCATCGTCGTAACCCACGCCCATCTGCGCGATCCGCCAGACCGGGATCACCGGCTGGATGAGGTCGAAGTCGATGTCGTCTTCGGGGTCGCCGGTGGGCCGCTCGAAGGCTTCGGCGATCTGGTCGAGCAGCCCCAGCAGCCCCTCGCTGAGCGCGCCCATCTGTTCTTTTTCGCAGATCATCGAGACGAACTCGATCCCGCGGCCTGCCTGCAAGAAGAAGGTGCGCTCGCCCGGATCGCCGATGGCGGCGACGGTGAAGTGATCGGCGGGGTCGAAATCGAAGGTGAAGGTGGCCATAGCTGTGGTCGGGGGGTGGGGCGAGGACGGAGGAGAGGCATCCTGCCGTTGGCGTCGATGGGGTGTTAGCGGCTTTGCGCTTGGGCAGGCGGGGCCGAGGGCGGGGCCAGGTCGCCGGTATCGTTGATCCGCAGGATGCGGGGGGCGCGGGGGTCGAAACGGACGATGCTGACCGAGCCAGGGCCGATTTCCAGCCGCTGGAAAAGGTCGAGCGGGGCGCCCAGAAAGGCGGTCAGGGCGGCGCGGATGGGGTCGGCATGGGAACAGACGAGGACGATCTGATCGGGGTGGGCGGCGGCGATGGCGTGCAGGGTCTCGATTGCGCGCTGTTGCATCTCGCGCAGGGTGCCGCCGCCGGGGAAGCGAACCAGGCTGGGCGCAGCCTGCACCAGCTTCCACAGTTCGGTCTCGACCAGTTCATCGACCACCCGACCCTGCCACTCGCCGTAGTCGCTTTCCAGCAGACCCTCGTGGGCGATGACCGGCAGCCGGAACGATGCGGCCAGGAGGGCGGCGGTTTCGTGGCAGCGTTCGAGCGGAGAACTGTAGACGGCGGCGATCGGCCAGCCGGCCAGCCGTCGGGCCAGGCGATTGGCCTGCTCCCGCCCGGCCTCGTTCAGGTGGACGCCGGGGATGCGTCCGGCCAGCCGCCGGGCGTGGATGAAGTCGTTTTCGCCGTGGCGGACGAGGAGGAGGTGGGTGGGCATGGGGGTGCTGGGTTCCGGGTTCCGTGGTGCGTGTTGCGTGAGGCGTGAAACGTGAGGCGTGAGGCGTGAAACGTGAAACGTGAGGCGTGAGGCGTGAAACGTGAAACGTGAGGCGTGAGGCGTGAGGCGTGAGGCGTGAAACGTGAAACGTGAGGCGTGAGGCTTATTGGCGCTTCCTATGATTTATGCGAAATGCGGACGACTGACGACTGACGACTGACGACTGACGACTGACGACTGACGACTGACGACTGACGACTGACGACGCAACACGCAACACGCAACACGCCTTACCCCCCGCGCATCAGCCTCTCGATCCGCGCCACGGCCCGCTCCAGGTCGGACATGGCGGTGGCGATGGAGAAGCGGACATGCCCCTCGCCCGAGCGCCCGAATTCGACGCCGGGGGTGCAGGCGATGTCGGCTTTTTCCAGCAGGACGTTGGCGATGGCCATCGAGTCTTGGCCGAGGCCGGGGAAGCGGACGAAGAGATAGAAGGCGCCCTGGGGTGGGTCGCATTCGACGCCGGGGATGGCATTGAGCGCCGACACCATGAAGTCCCGCCGCTGTTTGTAGGCCAGCCGCATCTCCTCCACCACCTCCTGCGGGCCGCTCAGGGCGGCGGCGCCGGCGGCCATGGTGAACGAGGCCGCCGAGGTGACGGTCTGGCTTTGCAAGTTGGCGGCCAGATCGATGATTGCTTTGGGGCCGGCCGCCCACCCCAGCCGCCAACCGGTCATGGCAAAGGCTTTGGAGTGGCCGTTGAGGGTGATGGTGCGCTCGGCCATGCCGGGCAGCGCCGCCAGGCAGATGTGCTCGCCCTCGAAGATCAGCTTCTCGTACATCTCGTCCGAGAGCACATAGAGGTCGTGAGCGATGGCCGCCTGGCGGATGGCCTCGGCCTCGGCCTGAGTGATGACCCGGCCGGTGGGGTTGTTGGGCGAATTGACGAGGATGGCTTTGGTGCGGGGGGTGATGTGGGCGGCGATGATCTCGGGTGTGATCGTGAAGCCGTCGGCAGCGGACAGGGGCACGGTGACGGGAACCGCGCCCACCAGAAGGGTCATGGGCACATACGAGACCCAGTACGGCTCGAAGATGATGATTTCGTCGCCGGGGTTGGCGATGCTGGCCAGAACGGCGTAGATGAGGAACTTGCCGCCCGGCCCGGCCAGGACCTGGGTGTTGGCATCGACGGTGAGGCCGTTATCCCTGGCCAGTTTGGCGGCGATGGCCTTGCGCAGTGCGGGCGTCCCGCGCGAGGCCGGGTAGTGGGTGTCGCCGTCGTCGATGGCAGCCAGGGCGGCCTGGGTGATGTGGTGGGGCGTCTCGAAGTCGGGATCGCCGCCCGCCAGCGAGACCACGTCCCGTCCGGCGGCTTTGAGGGCTTTGGCTTTGTCGTTGATGGCGATGGTGGCAGAGGCGGGGATGCCGAGGAGCAGGTTGGAGAGGGGTTTCATGGGGGCGCAAAATGGCGGAGTGAGCACGCCCACGTGCGAACCGTGGGGTGCAAGATGGCGGAGTGAGCACGCCCACGTGCGATTCACCGGCCACAAGCACGGCGAACGGGCGGCTGTCAAGGCTCTATCGAAGCTATTGTAAATGCAAACGCGGGTCAGGGCGAAAGCGACCCCGGCGGCGGGCGTCAGGGGCAGGGGCCGGTGTGGCTGCAAATGTTTGCCAGCGTCGCCTGCAAGACGTCGGCATCGTTCGCCAGGCGGAATTGCTCCAGGGCGAGGGTGATCTCGGCCTGCCATTCGGCGGTGGCCACAACGCCGTGCGTCAGGCTGCCCACCAGCACGTCCGTGGCCCAGTCGGAGAGGGCGTCCTGCTGGTAGGGGCTGTAACGGCGGCGGTCGGCGTCGCGGCGGGCCGGGATCGAGCCTGCGATCGGGTTGAAGGCATCCTGCCCGGCCTGGGAGCCAACAAGCGTCAGCCAGGCCACAGCAGCGGCGCGATGGGGGGCGCCCACTGGCAGGACGAAGCTGTCGGCCAGGAATTGGAAGGCGCCGTCGGTCCCTGGCGCCGGCCGCCAGGCGTAGTCCTGGCCCGGCTCCAGGCCCTGGCGGCGGAAGTAGCCGTCGGCCCAATCGCCCATGATTAGGAAGGCGGCCTGGCCGTCGGCCAGGCGTTGGGCCGCTTGCTCCCAGGTCAGGCCGGCGGCGTCGGCGTTGCTGAAGGCCAGCAGGGCGGCGAACTGCGCGATGGCAGCCGCCACTTCGGTGGCGTTCCAGTCGGTGGCGCCGGTCCACAGCCCGGTGTAGGCCTGGGGGCCGAGCGCGGCCAGGAGGAGGGTTTCGAACAGGTGGGTGTCGGTCCAGGGCTCGGCCAGGGCCAGCGGCGCCTCCATCCCCGCCGCTTTCAGGGCCTGCAGCGCCGCCAGGAAGTCGGGCTGGGTGGTGGGCGGGGCGATGCCGTTCTGGGCCAGCAGCCTGGGGTTGTACCACAGCACATTGGTGCGATGGATGCCGACCGGCACGGCGTAGAGATTGCCCCCGTGTCTGATCAGCGGCAGCAGTTGGGATGGCAGCGCCTCCGTCCACCCGTATTGCTCGAACAGAAAATCGACCGGCTCCAACAGGCCGGCGTCGGCGTAGGGCGCCATCTCCTGCCCGGCGTGGCCCTGCCAGCTGTCGGGCGGGCGCTGGGCCTGCAAGCGGGCGATGAGGGTGGCGGTGGCGCCGGCGCCAGCGGCGGCGTCGACGAAGCGGACGCCGGGGTGGTTGTGCTCGAAAACGCCGGCCAGGGCCGCCAGGGCCTCGGCCTCGCCAGCGGCCATCCCCCAGGCGAAGACCTCGATCTCGGGGTCGAGGGCGACAGGTGTGACCGTGGGCGTGGGCAGGGGCGGGGTGGGGGTTGGTCCCAGGCAGCCGGCGGCGGCAAAGAGCAGGATGAGTACGACCGCCAGAGTGAGGCGGCGGGCGATGGCGAGGGTCGGGTCGGTCATAGGCAAAAGGCGCGAGCGCCAGACAGTTTGCGGTCGCGCGGGTTGCGATTATACACTACGCCATGCGAGACCTGCCCACGAAGGCCGTGATCTGAATCGAGGAGATTTCCAGTTGTGAGCACCCCACCTCTTTCCCGACTCCCGGGCGTCGTCATGGCCAACGATGAGGGCGGCGTGGGTTTTGCCGCGGCCCTGGCGGTGCTGCAATCAGGCGGGCCGGCGCTGGATGCGGTCGAAACCGGCATCCGGGCGGTGGAGCAGGAACCGTCGGTGCGCACGGTGGGCGTGGGCGGGGCGCCGAACCGCCTGGGCGAGATGGAGTTGGACGCTTCGATCATGGAGGGCGGCGGCCTGATGACCGGAGCTGTGGCGGCCCTGAAGGGCTTTGTGCACCCGATCTCGGTCGCCCGGCAAGTGATGGAGCGGCTGCCGCACGTGCTTTTGGTGGGCGAGGGCGCCGCCCGCTTTGCCGCCGCGATCGGGGCCGAGCAAGGCGAGACGCTCAGCCCGCAGGCCAGGGCCGAGTATGAGCGCTGGCTGGCGGGGCAGGTCGCGCCCGATCCCACGCCCGGCGGCACGACCATTTTTCTGGCGCGAGATGGCCAGGGCCGCATGGCCGGTGGGGTGAGCACATCGGGCTGGGCCTACAAATATCCCGGTCGGGTGGGCGATTCGCCCATCATCGGGGCCGGACTGTATGTCGACGAGCGTTTTGGCGCCGCCGCCTGCACCCACACCGGCGAAATGACCATTCGGGCAGGGACAGCCAGGGCCGTGGTGGCCTATCTGAAAAAGGGCGCCTCGGTCGAACAAGCCTGCCGCGAGGCCGCCGACGACCTGCGCCATCTGGCCGGCGGCCACCTGGGGCCGGTGGTGATCCACGCCCTCGACCGCGCGGCCCGGCCCTTCGTCCTGGCCCTGGCCGCGCCCGACGCCGGCTACTGGTGGTGGGATGGCGGCCCCGCCCCCCACCTGCGCCCCGCCTCCCCCCTCCCCGCCTTCTCCTGACTTCAGTATTCAGTTTTCAGTTTTCAGTGTTCAGTTTTCAGTCTCCTGCGCCCCGCCTCCCCCCTCCTCGCCTCCCTCCTCCCTCCTCCCTCCTCCCATGCTCTTCGATCTTCCCCTTGACCAACTCCGCACCTACCTGCCGGCCCGCCAAGAGCCGGTCGACTTCGACGACTTCTGGGCCGAAACCCTGGCCGACGCCCGCCGCCAGCCCCTGAACCCGCGCTTCGAGGCCATCGACGCCGGACTGCGGCTGCTGGACGTCAGCGACGTGACCTACAGCGGCTATGGCGGCCAGCCGATCAAAGCCTGGCTGCTGTTGCCCCGCCAGCGGACGCGGCCCCTGCCCTGCGTGGTGCAATACATCGGCTACGGCGGCGGTCGCGGCAACCCGCACGACTGGCTGCTGTTCGGCGCCGCCGGCTACGCCCACCTGATCATGGACACGCGCGGCCAGGGCAGCGTGTGGTTGCGCGGGGATACGCCCGACCTGGAGCGCGACGGCGGCAACCCCCAGCATCCCGGCTTCATGACCCGCGGCATCCTCAACCCGGCCACCTACTACTACCGCCGCGTCTTCACCGACGCCGTGCGGGCGGTGGAGGCGGCGCGGGCGCACCCGGCCATCGACGCCGCTCGCGTGGCCGTGACCGGCGGCAGCCAGGGCGGCGGCATCAGCCTGGCCGTGGCCGGCCTGCTGCCCGACCTGGCCGCGGCCCTGCCCGACGTCCCCTTCCTCTGCCACTACCGCCGCGCCACCGAACTGGTGGACACCCACCCCTACAACGAGATCGCCCGCTTCTGCAAAATCCACCGCCGCCAGATCGAGACCGTATTCGACACCCTCTCCTACTTCGACGGCCTCAACTTCGCCGCCCGTGGTCGCGCCCCAGCCCTGTTCTCGGCCGGGCTGATGGACGACATCTGCCCGCCCTCCACCGTCTTCGCCGCCTACAACCACTACGCCGGCCCCAAGCAGGTCGAGGTCTACCCCTACAACCAGCACGAGGGCGGCGAAAGCGACCACGACGCCGTCAAACTGGCCTTCCTGGCGGGGCTGTGGGGTGAGCCATAGGTCAGTGGGCGCGATCGGGATGATAAGATAGATTACTGAACTATCCGACGTAGCGTGCAATACTATTGCGTCAGTTTGTAAGCGATCAGTTTGGTTCTAGCGTTGGCAATTTCTGCCAGGGTTCATAGCCATCGGAGATGGCTCGTTGTCTCCCCTCCCCTCCCCTCCCCGCTCCTCTCTCCGGAGTAAGAAAAGTCATGAAACGAATCAAGCAACAATTTGCGCCACGCTGGTTGGGTCTTGGCCTGACCCTCCTGCTCGTGATCGGGTTGAGCGGCATCGCCTTTGCCGCGGCCACGTTCAGCAATCAAGTCGGCCCCACATGGTTGAACCCAGGCTACCAGTGGACATTGACGACATCGGGCGTCAGTACTCCCGACAAGGGTGTGTGTATCGAGTATTCGATTGACGGCGGCGCTGCTGTGGAGACAGCCTGCAGTTGTGTGGGAGCCGACTGCACCAATAACAATGGAAATTGGACATGCACTGCTCCTACCAACGCTACTACCAACATCGTCTGGACGATTGGCACTTATACCGGTGGAGGCGCTTGCGGCAACCTCTCGACCGCCGCCCCGGGTTGGCAGAGTGTCACTACCCCTGTCCGCCCCAGCGCTGTCGACCTCAATGGCCTGGCCGCGGCCCGCGGCGCGGCCGGCTGGCAGCTTGTTGCCATCGCCCTGCTGGGGCTGTTGGGGCTGGGTGCGGGCCTGTGGTGGGCGCGCAACCGGCGCCGGGCCCTGGCCGGATGATGGGCGGATGATCCGCCCCCCCGCTTCTTGCCACCATTCCCTTTCGAATCGACGCGAGGAACCCCTATGACAACCCCACCCCCGGCCCCTGCGCCCACCCCCGCTGCCAAACCCCGCCCCACCTACCGGGCCCCGGCCATCGTCCACAAGGCCCAGCTCAAGCACTTCAGCGGCTCGCCGCTGGCCGTCGACCCCAACTCGCCGGAGAATGTGTTGGCTCTGCCGCAATGAGGCCGCCGGACGGCGCCGCCCCCTTCTGCTGCCCCGAAACGGCCCCTCGCCCCGTCGCGAGGGGCCGTTTGTTTCCCGGCTTTCGTCGCCTGGCCCGCCGTTCCAGGTCGCTCCGCCGCCTCACCCTTGCAGGCAAAACCTGCTTGCTTTTTCGTCGCCTTTCTGCCATAATTGTCCCGAAAACATCTTGTGCTACATCCAGTCTTTCTTGCTCTTGTTCTCAAAAGGAACCACGATGACCACCCCACCCCCGGCCCCCGATCCCCTCCCCTCGCCAGCGGTCGCGTCCCATCCCTACCAGACGCCGGCCATCGTCCACAAGGCCCAGCTCAAGCACTTCAGCGGCTCGCCGCTGGCCGTCGACCCCAACTCGCCGGAGAATGTGTTGGGTCTGCCGCAGTAATGAGACGGGACGGCAAATCATGTAACTGCGTTTGTCTTCGATGGAGCATGAAACGCCATTTGGATCGAGTCGACCAGTGTGCCCGATGACGGACTCTGCGATGCCATGGCGTATCAGAATCCATTTCGCTATCGATTGCGATTTATTACGATAAGTGTGAGGCAAAAAATATGAGATCCATTTCCAAGATATCGATTGGTGCAATCATAGTTATCGCACTGGTGCTGACTGTCAGTTTGCGTGTGTTTGGTACAGCAAACTATGTCTATCACGAGAAGACTGAGAATTTCGTCAACGGCAGCAGTGGGACGAAATACTTCGTGACCAGCGGCGGTCACGGCACGACGCCGTGGAGCACCGATACCGTCAGCGTCAACTTCAAGGTCGAGTATCAAAATTACACCAACCAGGTGCGTCTTTACTACACAACGGATGGCAGCACACCGTCCGGCAGCTTTGGCACCGCTTCCGGCACGACAACTGTATTGACTTGTTCGTATAGCAGCACGTTCGGCAGCCCAGTTGTCGATGTGGTTACCTGCCCCAGCATCCCAGCGCAGGCAAAAGGGACGACCGTCAAATACATCGTGAGCGCCTGGCATTCAGGCGGCGGCGCCGAGTATTTTGCCAACAATGGTGAGTGTTCCGGTTGCGGCAGTTCTGGTTCGGGGGCGGCCACCGTCTTTAGCTACACGACTCTAGGCCCCAACGCCATCACCCTCTCCTCCCTCACTGCCCGGGCGGCGGGGGGGCAGGCGGCGTTGCCTTTGCTGGCCGGGGTGTTCGGCCTGGCCGGGCTAGGCGTGGGCGCTTATACCCGCCGCCGGCGCTAACCCCACCTGGCCGGCAACCCTGCCCGTCGCCGGAAGCACTTCGACATCGCACCCAGCGCGCAAGCCTGCCGGATTCATTCTGGCAGGCTTGCGCCGCGAAAGACGACAAAGGACGCTCAGTTCGCTGGATGAACGGCCTGGTCCAGCTTCCCGCATCTCAATCGTGACGATGGGCGCCAGTTGAGAGCAGGCCCGCCGCCCGGCGACGGGCCTGCTCTCTGCCCCGAAGATGTGAGGCGGCGAGACCGGCGGCCACCTGCGACCGCCCCTACCTGCCGCGCCCCCGCCGGAGGGCCGCGCCGCCCACCGCCATCAGCCCCAGCAGGGGCAGGGCCGCGGCCCAGGGGCGGGCGGGGGAGTGGGCGGCCAGGGAGCGGAGGGTGACGGCGGTGGGCGTGAAGCTGGAAATGGCCCAGGGGGAGAAGGTCGTGATACCGCTCTGCTCGACCCAATTGTTGGTCGAATCCCGGCTGCTCTGACCCATATTCAGCCACTGCGAACCGTCATAGCGCCAGAGCACCAGCGTCGACTCCGTGTTGCCGTTCAACTCGCTTTCCAGGTAGTGCAGACGCACGGTGGCGGCGTAGCCGCTGCCGCCGTTAGGGGTGATGGTGTAGCTGCGGGTCACGGCATAGGTGAAAGCCGACGGCTGCGACTGGGCAATGTTCACGGTGACGTCGGTCGGCACCGTGCCGCTGGCAAAATTCAGCGAAACATCGGGGTTGCCAAAGCTGTAGGTCTTTGTCGTCACCAGCGTGCCGGTACGCTTGACGTTTCCCCACACATCGCCGTTGCCGGAGGTGGTGACAGCCTCGGCCAGGGTGAGAGTGTTGGCGCCGGTGGTGATATCGCCGCTTGTGAGGGCAAGGCTAGTGCTAACCGTCACATCCCTGCCGAGAGTAGCGCCAGCCGCATTGTTGAGGCTAAGCGAGCTGAATGTGATGGCGCCGGAACCGCTGACTGACTGCGCTGATGTTCCATTGAGATTCACTGCCTGACTGCTTGCGAAGGTTAGGGCGGCGCCGTTATTTACAAGGTTACCGCCGAGATTCAGCGCAGCAGTCATGGTGCTGTTGAAGGTAATTCCCGTGTTAAGTGTGAAGTGTCCCCTTATTGTCAAGGCTGAACCACCACTTGCTGTGTATGTAGCAGCCCCTGCTGTCCTGGTGAGTGTCAGGCTTCCAAAGGTGCGGCCTGAAGCGCTGATTGCAAAGGCACTTGTACCCGGCACGTCATACTCAAAGAGTCCCAGTTCGGTTCCTGAAGCGGTTGACAACAGCGGAATAACTCCAGCAGTGCTTCGCGCTGTATTGTGCACATACTTTGCGCCGTTGTTGATCCGAACAGTGCCGTTGCTTGTCGAATTCGCCTGGATGCCATTGCCTGATCCCGCCCCCGACGAGTTGATAAGGATCGCTCCACTATCCAGGACGATGTCGTCTGTGGCCGCTGTGTTATCTCCAACATTGAATCCAGGAGCATTGGTGTTGGAACTGGGTAACGTCAAAGTGATAGTATTCACTCCTGCTGGAGAGATTGTGAGTTTCACAATTGCCACAGTGACAGCACCACCCGGTAGATTGACCGAGTAACTTCCCGCAAGCAATGAGTTATCGAGGACGACCGAATCTGTTGACGCCGGGACGACATCATCATTCCAGTTGCTGGCATCGCTCCAGTTCGATGTACCCGCCCCACCATCCCATGTTTTCGTGGCGGCCAACACCCTTGGCGCGGGGAAGGCGGCAAAAGCGACGGCAACCAGCGCTAACGCCAACATGAGCGAAATCCATTTGCCCTTCATGTGTCATCCTCCTTGGCATGTCCGCGTGCGAAGGCGCAGCGCCAACGCCGGATGGTCTCCATCCCGACAGCCTTGAGCCGCTCCTGCAACCCTCGCGGCCATCAGCTCTATTCGACGAGGAAACCGGCAAGTGGGTGCGTCAACGCCTTCTCGATCGTCATCAACGTAGGGTATTGTACACTGAGCGGGTGTCGGAGGCAAGTCGCCGGCACACTCAGAAAGCGCCCGCGCACCCTTGTCAACCCTTGACAAGCTCTCCATTCCCTGCTACATTGTTGCATGTGCAATAGTTGCATTTGCAACCGTTGCGGGTGCAACTTTTCTACTCCTCGCTGGTCTTTCCCAGACGATGGCAACGCCCGATATGAGCCTCTACCACCTCCTACAGAAGACGCACGTCCTCCTCGACGACGGCGACCAACGCATCCTGGCGCCCTACGACCTCAGCAGCCAGCAGTACCACCTCTTGCTGCACCTCAGCCAGGGCGGCGACGGGCCGGGGCTGACCAAGCGCGACCTGGCCGACCGGCTGATCTGCGACCCCAGCAACATCACGCGCCAGGTGGAGCGACTAGAGGGGCGGGGGCTGGTGCTGACGCTGGACGACCGCGATGACAAACGCAAGCAGCGCCTGCACCTGACCACCGCTGGTCGCGAGGTCTTTGCCGCCGCGCAGCGCGCCCATCATGCCTCGGTCGAGCGCCGCTTCGGCGCCCTTTCGGAGGCCGAGCACCAGACGCTGATGGCGCTGATCGCCCGGCTGGGCGCGCAGTTGGAGCGTGAACTACAACCTGCCTGAGCCACGCCGCCCGCGCCGGCCCGGCGGCTTCGGCCCCGGCCGGCGCTCAGCTCCCCTCCCCACCCTCACTCCCTCCCCGAGGAACCTGCCATGCCATCCCACCGCTCTGTTTTCCGGCTCTTGGTCACTGCTGCCGCCGTGCTCTTGTTGGCGTTGGTGGCGCTGCAAGGGGCAGGCGTCCCCTCCACACGCGCCTTTGGCTCTCCCACGCTGGATGGCGTGCGTGATGCCGCCTACGGCGGCGCCATCGCGACTGATCCCGGCGGCGATCTGGCGAATCCCGGGCCGGCCACCTGGTCGGGCACCACCTGGACCGACCAGACCGCGCTCTACTGTGAGAACGACAGCAGCTATCTGTATGTCTACGCCGACTTACCGAATTACAGCCAATCGGCATCCAGCGGACGCATCGGTCTGACCATCGATTTGGGCACAACGGCCGGAGGCAGCAGCGATCCATGGGGCAACGCCATCACCTTCGATCACACGAACAAGCCAGACTATGTAATCCGCGGCAACATCCCCGGCATCAGCAACAATCCGCCCGACGATAACAATGGTTGGACGGAATTGCGCTCGTGGGGAGGCTCCAGTTGGAGCGCAGGGGGGACGAATTGGGCATCCGGGCACATCGCCTACAGCAATAACAATGGCGTCGAGTTCAAAATTCCCCTTGCTGAGATCGGAAATCCTGCGCTGGGCAGCGCAGTGAACCTGGAGTTTTTTGCCGGCCAGGCCGGCGCAGGCAAGGGCGCTTACGATGCCGTACCTGCGGATGATCAATCGTCCGGCTGGGACGATGCCACCACGCTTGTGAACTGGGCTTCCTGCACGTTGGATACGACCGGGGCGACGGCTACACCCACCCCCACGACTGCCCCCACCGACACCCCCACCCACACGCCCACGACCGGCCCCACGCCGACGCCCACCCATACCCCCACCCACACCCCCACGCCGCCGTCGAGCTGCGTGGGCGCGACCGCTGGCGATGGCGTTGTGGTGACGGCCGGCCTCTATCATGACAATACCGACGTCGCCTATCGCGACCCCCTGACCGCGATCCCATCCAATGGCTCAGGCACACTGCGACTGCGGGTCTGCCAGAACGACGTGCAGGCAGTCAAGGCGCTGGTGTGGCGCACGGGCGACCCGTTGGCCTCACCCTCCTTCAACTACGACGCCGCCGTAGCCAGCAGCGACGGCACCTACAGCCTGTGGGAGGTCTCGGTGCCCGGCGACACGGTCACGCTCTGGTATCAGTTCCGCGTCACCGACGCCGCCACTGTGGGCCAGTTCCAGCCCGTCACCGGCAACAACGGCCCCGGTAAGTGGTACACCGGCGCCCTGGCCAACCCCTCCTGGGGGCTGACGGTGGTCACGCCCACGCCCACGCCCGTGCCCGATTACGCCGTCCCCACCTGGCTGAAGGACGCCGTCATCTATCAGATCTTCCCCGACCGCTTCCGCAACGGCGACCCCAGCAACGACCCCGTCGATGGCGCCCAGGTCTATGAGCCGGATGGCTGCGCCAGCTACCCGCACCCCAAACCCAACCCCGGCGCCGGCGGCTGCCAGTGGGACAAGCGCGCCTGGACCGACCCGCTTCTGAACCCCAGTTGGGGGCTGGACTATTACGGCGGCGACCTGCAGGGTGTGATCGACAAGATCAACGCCAATTACTTCAACGACCTGGGCGTCAACACCCTTTACCTCAATCCCATCTTCGAAGCCTCATCCAATCACGGCTACGACACCAACGACTACCACAACGTCCGCGCCATTTTCGGCGGCACTACCAGGTTCGACCAGTTGGTCGCCGCCACCAACGCCAAAGGGTTGCGCCTGATCCTGGACGGCGTCTTCAACCACGCCGGCATGGACAGCAAATACCTGGACCCCTATGGCGACTGGGCCAACCCGCCCGCCAACGACTATGGCGCCTGCGAAAACGCCGCCTCGCCCTACCGTTCCTGGTTCACGACCGGCAGCAATGGCACGACCGTGTGCGACGGCGGCTGGGGCTGGACGGGCTGGTATGGCTACGCCACCCTGCCCGAATTCGTGGACAGCAGCGCCGGCGTGCGCGACCTTTTCTTCCGTGGCGCCGCCGCCGGCAGTCCCGGCGGTAAGTCGGTGAGCCAGTATTGGCAGGAGAAAGGCATCGCCGGTTGGCGCTACGACGTGGCCCAGGACATCACCCACGACTTCTTCCAGACCATGCGGCCTTACGTCAAGGGGACGAACGCCAGCGGCACCGTGTACGGCGATGGGCAGCAGCTCATGCTGGGCGAAGTCACCGGCGGCTGCGACTGGTATCTCTACCAGAGCTACATCAACCCCAGCGAGCTGGATTCGGTGATGAACTACTGTTTCCGCGACTGGGCCAAGGGTTTTGGCAACGGCGACGCGCCCAGCCTGTTCGACAGCAAATACAACCAGTTCCGCGCCCTCTTCCCGGCTTCGCCCTGGCAGGGCTTCATGAACCTGATCAGCTCGCACGACTCGCCGCGCATGTTGAACTACCTGGGCGGCAACAAGGCCCGGCTGAAGCTGGTCACGTTGCTGCAATTCACCCTGCCTGGGGCGCCGTCGGTCTATTACGGCGACGAAGTGGGGATGAACGGCGGCGGCGACCCCGACAACCGCCGCACCTTCCCCTGGCCGGACATCAACAGCGGTAACAATGGCCAGGGCGACGCCTACGACGCCGACATGCTGACCCACTTCAGCACGGTCATCGGCTTGCGCAACGCTCACCCGGCCCTGCGCGGGGGTGATGTGGCCACGCTGCTGGTGGACGACGCCAACAAGATCTACAGCTATCTGCGCTCTGACGCCAGCGAGAAGATCGTGGTGGTGCTGAACAACGACATCAATGGTGTCGCCCACAGCGCCACCATCCCCGTTTCCCCCACTCTGGCCGATGGCGTCGTGCTCAGCGACCTGCTGAACCCCGGCTACACCGTCACCGTCAGCGGCGGCAACATCAGCGTCGCCAGCGTCGCTGCGCTCTGGGGCCGCATCCTCCATGTCGCCGTGGACAGCACCCCCACGCCGACCAGCACCGCCACCACCATCCCGACCGCCACGCCCACCCCCACAGACGGCCCTACGGCGACGCCGACCCACACCCCCACCGACACCCCCACGGCCACGCCCACCACACCGGCCACCGACACCCCCACGCTCACCCCCACGGCGACGCCCACCGAACCACCGGCCGCCACGGCCACGCCGACGGCCACGGCGACGGCGACCGCGACGCCGACGGCGACGGCGACGCCTACCTCCACACCCACCCCCATCGCCATCGCCGATGCTCAGGCGTTGTGGGTAAGCGCCCGCGTGATCGCTTGGGCCGGCGCGACAACCGGCGTCACCCAATATCGCCTGCTCTACGATCCCGATGGCGCCGTGGCCACGGCCTACGGCGGCAGCGCCTGCACCGCCTCCCCTTCCGGCCCCTGCTACGTGGCGCTGACAGCCAACGGGGCAATCTCGACCAACCAGTTCCCCAAAAACCCCAACGCCAACACCCTCACCCGGCTGAACCTGCCTGACGCCGTCAGCCTGAGCGATGCCACGATCAAAGCCCTGCTGCAAGGTCAGGTTGTCGTCGCCGCCTATAACGGCAGCAACGGCCTGGTGGATGTCACCCGCACCCAAATCCAAGGCGTGCTCGATGACCTCTACGTAGACAACGGCACGGCCGATAACGCCGTCCTGGGCGTTACCTACAGCAGCGGCATCCCCACCGTACGCGTTTGGGCGCCCACGGCCCAATCCGTGACCCTCAAACGCTACGCCACCTCGACCGGCGCCGAAACCGGCAGCCACGCCATGACCCTCGACCCGGCCTCCGGCGTGTGGAGCGTGACTGGCGATGCCGGCTGGGATCGCCAGTTCTACCTCTTCGATGTCGAGGTCTATGCGCCCGCCGTCGATGCCGTTGTCCACAACCTGGTCACCGACCCCTATGCGATCAGCCTTTCGACCGATACCACGGCGACCAACGACCCGCGCAGCCAGTTCGTCAACCTGGCTGACGCCGACCTCGAACCGGCCGGGTGGGACAGCCTGAGCAAGCCGGCCCTGGCCGCGCCCGAAGACATCGTCATCTACGAGACGCACATCCGCGATTTCAGCATCGCCGACAGCACCGTGCCGGCAGCCCATCGCGGCGCCTATCTGGCCTTCACCGACACCGGCTCCGCCGGTATGCAGCATCTGATCGCGCTCAAGAACGCCGGTCTCACCCACATCCACCTGCTGCCGACCTTCGACATCGCCTCGGTGCCCGAAAACAGCGTCCCCCGCACCGTTTCGCCCAACCCCACCGGCTACGCCCGCGGCTCCGACCAGCCGCAGAGCATCGTCGGGGCCGGCCGCGCGGCCGACGGCTTCAACTGGGGCTATGATCCCTACCACTACGGCGCGCCGGAGGGCAGCTATGCCACCGACCCGGACGGCGCCGCGCGGGTGCTGGAGTTCCGCCAGATGGTGAAGGCGCTGAGCGACAACGGCCTGCGCGTGGTCATGGATGTGGTCTACAACCACACCGCCGCCAGCGGCCAGAACGACAAATCGGTGCTGGACAAAGTGGTGCCCGGCTACTACTACCGCTACACCACCGACGGCGCCCTCTACACCACCTCCTGCTGTGACGACACCGCCTCGGAATACGCCATGTTCGAGAAGCTGATGATCGACACGCTCAAGCGGTGGGCGCAGGATTACAAGGTCGATGGCTTCCGTTTCGACCTGATGAACTTCCACACCCGGCAGAACATGCTGGACGTCAAGGCAGCCCTGGCCGCGGTCAACCCCGACATCTACCTTTATGGCGAGGGCTGGGACTTTGGCTCGGCCAAAGAGAAGGGGCTGACGACCTGCCCCAACTGCTATGCCCAGAAATACAACATGACCGGCTCCGGCATCGGCGCTTTCAACGACATCATCCGCGACGCCGCCCACGGCGGCTACAGTAGCGACGACCTGCAAATCCGGCATCAGGGTTTCAGCAACGGCCTCAGCTACGACTGGAACGGCTATTCCTACAGTAATCGCTTCCAGAGCGACCTGTGGGTGGCCACCGATCATCTGCGCTCGGCCCTGCGCGGCAGCGGCGCCGACTGGAACGGCCAGGGCGCGCCCTTCACCGACGATCCTCAGGAATCGGTGCCCTATGTCGAAAAGCACGACAACGAGACGCTTTTCGACCAGAACGTGTTCAAGTTGCCCGCGGCCGTGACCATGGCCGAACGGGTGCGGGCGCAGAATCTGGCTTTGAGCCTGGTGGGCCTGGCCCAGGGCGTGCCCTTCTTCCAGATGGGTTCCGACATCCTGCGCTCGAAATCGCTCGACCGTAATTCCTACGACTCCGGCGACTGGTTCAACCGCGTGGATTGGAGCTATGGCGACGGCAGCTACGCCAACAACTTCGGCCAGGGGCTGCCGCCGGCCTGGGACAACCAATCGCGCTGGGACATCATGGGGCCGCTCCTGACCAACACCGCCCTGAACCCGTCCGCTGCCGACGCCCAGTTCGCCGCCGCCCAGCTGCGCGAGATCCTCCGCATCCGCAAAAGCTCGGCCCTGTTCCGGCTGCGCACCGAGGCCGAGGTCAACGCCCGCACCTCGCACTACAACACCGGCAACACGCAAGATGGCCTCATCGTCCTGCGGCTGCAAGATGAAGCCGGGACGCTGGCCGGCTCGGTCTACAAGAACATCCTCGTCTTTTTCAATGCCAACAAGGTGGCGCAGACCATCGCCATCAGCGGGGCCAACGGCTTCAGCCTGCACCCGATCCAGGCCGACGCCACCGACGCCGACCCGGTCGTGCAGACTTCGACTTTCACCGACGCCACCGACAGCTTCACCATCCCCGCCCGCACCACCGCCGTCTTCGTCTCCAACCAGGTCATGATCCCGCCCAGCACGATCGATTGGGTGGGCAAGATGTGGCCGCGCGGGGCCACGGCCAACCGCATCGACCAGGGCGCCGCCGCCAACGGCTTCGATGTGTATGTACGCGTCTATGACGCCGGCGTTACCGAGGCCGCGGGCGCGCCGGCCGGCATTGCCTGTTCGCTGCACTGGGGCAAATACGGCAGCGCCTGGAGCGATGTCCCAATGACCTGGAATGTGCAGCAGGGCAACGACGACGAGTTCAAGGCCACCCTCTCGCAAGCCACCCTCAACGCCTTGGGGCCGGGCACCTACGGCTTCACCGCCTACTGCCAGAAAGCCGACGAAGACAAGAGATGGAAGTCCGACAGCTATGACATCGGCGGCAACACGGCCGACGATGACCAGGGCGACGGCCTGATCACGGTCGTCCCGGCGGCGGACTCGTCGCCAGCGCCGGCCGGCGGCGTCTTCGTCCACCTGTTCGAGTGGCGGTGGGCCGACATCGAGAAGGAATGCACCTTCCTGGCTCAGAAAGGCTACACCGGCGTCCAGGTTTCGCCGCCCAACGAGCACCTGGTCCCCACCGCCGACCAGGGCGGCCAGGCGGCCAGCGACTTCCCCTGGTGGGTGCGCTACCAGCCGATCACCCACGACGTGAGCAAACTCACCAGCCGCAGCGGCACGCTGGCCGAATTCCAGAGCATGGTGAACACCTGCAACGGCCTGGGCGTGGATATCATCGTCGATGCCGTCATCAACCACATGGCCTATGAGGAGGTCGGCGTTCCGGCCGCCGGCACGGCCGGCAGCCCCTACGAAAACGGCTTCGGCAATCCGTCCGCTCGCTACTACGGCGCCCAGTACCAGGCCGACGACTTCCACACCGACTGCGATATCAGCAGCTACTCGGACCGCAACCAGGTGCAATCGTGCAAGCTCAGCGGCCTGCCCGACCTGAACACCGGCAAGAGCGATGTCCAGACCGAGATCCGCACCTATGTGCAGGCGCTGATCAACATGGGCGTCAAGGGCTTCCGCATCGACGGCGCCAAACACATGGCTGCCCAGGACATCGCCGCCATCCTCGATGGCCTGACCGGAAGCTACTACCTCTTCCAGGAAGTGATCGACCAGGCCAGCAACGAACCGGTGCGCGACTGGGAATTCACGCCCAACGGCGACGTGACCGAGTTCGCCTACGCCTTTGCTCTGGGTTCGGCCTTCGACGACGCCTGCACCGGCAGCCTGAGCGATCTGGAGAATCGTTTCTCGCAGGTTGACATGCTGCCCAGCCGTTTCGCCCAGGTCTTCACCGACAACCACGACAACCAGCGTGGGCACGGTGTTGGCTCGGGCTGCGTGGTCGATCATCGCGATGGTCAGGAGCACGTGCTGGCCAACATCTTCGCCCTTGCCTATCCCTATGGTTATCCCTCGGTGATGTCCAGCTACTATTGGCAGGCCGATTCGACCGTCAATACCGGCGACAGCAAAGGCCCGCCCAGCAGCAGCGATGGCGGCGTGAGCTGGGGCGCAGGCCGCGGGGCCGACACCCGCCCGGTCTACGGGGCCGGGCAGGCCGCGGGCGACGCGCCCGCCAACTGCTCGAACAGCTTCGAGGATGGCAAGTGGGTCTGCGAACATCGGCGCCCGGCCATCGCCAACATGGTCGGCTTCCGTCTGGCCACGGCCGGCGAGCCGGTGACGGGTTGGCAGACCTTCGCCCCCGATGACATTGCCTTCGGTCGCGACGACAAAGGCTTCGTAGCCATCAACCGCACGGCCGGCCAGGTCACACACACCTATCAGACCGGGCTGTCTGCCGGCCAATACTGCGACGTGACCAAGGGCGAACTGACGGTGGGCGGCGGCAGTTGCACGGGGGCAGCCATCACCGTCGATGGCAGCGGCCAGATCGTCAGCCAGGCGGTGGCGGCGATGGACGCCTTCGCCATCCACATCGGCGCCAAGATCGTCCCGGCCACGGCCACGCCCACCCCGACGAATACGCCGACAGCGACGCCCACGGCGACGCCGACCCACACGCCGACAGCCACACCGACCGATACGCCGACGGCGACACCGACTGCCACACCGACAGCCATGCCTACTGACACACCGACGGCGACGCCTACTGACACACCGACGGCGACGCCGACCGAGGCGCCGACAGCGACGCCGACCCACACGCCGACAGCCACACCGACCGATACGCCGACCGAGGCGCCGACAGCCACGCCTACTGACACGCCGACGGCGACGCCGACCCACACGCCGACAGCAACGCCGACCGATACACCCACAGCCACGCCTACTGACACGCCGACGGCGACGCCCACCGACGTCCCGACAGCGACGCCAACCGACACACCGACTCCTACGCCGACCGACACACCCACAGCAACACCCACTGAGACGCCGACAGCGACGCCGACCGAGACGCCGGCAGCGACGCCGACCGATACACCCACAGCCACGCCTACTGACACGCCGACGGCGACGCCCACCGACGTCCCGACAGCGACGCCGACCGAGGCGCCGACAGCGACGCCGACCGAGACGCCGACAGCGACGCCGACCGAGGCGCCGACAGCGACGCCAACCGAGGCGCCGACAGCGACGCCAACCGACACACCGACTCCTACGCCGACCGATACACCCACAGCAACACCCACTGAGACGCCGACAGCGACGCCGACCGAGACGCCGGCAGCGACGCCGACCAGCACGCCCACGGCCACGCTGCTGCCGCCCATCGCCTTCTTCAGCGATGGCTTCGAGACCGGCCTCGACTGGACGACAAGCGGCGACGCCACCTGGTACACCGGCTCGCCCAAGAATGGAACGCACAGCGTGCGCTTGCGGGTGCAGGGCAGCATCGAAAAGACCATCTCCACCGTCGGTTACAGATCGATCAGCGTCTCCTTCGCCATGGGCGCCTACAGCCTGGACAACAGCAACGAGAACTTCCAGGCCCTTTGGTATGATGGCGCCGCCTGGCAGTTGTTGAAACAGATCAGCGACAACGACCCCGAAGAAAACAACTCCCTCAACCCCTTCACCTTCCAACTGCCCCCCGCCGCCAATAACAACCCCAGCCTGGCTCTGCGCTTCAAGCTGAATAGCGGCGGCACCGCCGACTACGGTTTCGTGGACGATGTGGTGCTGCGCGGCTCGCCGACGGGAACGACGCCCACGCCCACGCCCACGGCTGCGTCAGCGACCGCGACCCCCACCAACACCCCCACCAACACCCCGACCGCCACGGTGCTGGCGACCGCCACCCCCACCGCAGCAGCGACCGCCACCCCCACCCGCACCCCAACCGTCCCGGCCGGTGATGTCATCTTTGCCGACAGCTTCGAGGCGGGCAACCTCTCGGCCTGGTCGAGTTCGGTAAACGATAGCGGCGACCTCAGCGCCACAGCTGCCGCCGCCCTCAAGGGCAGCCGGGGCATGCAGGCCGTCATCGACGACAACGTCAGCCTGTATGTGCGCGACCTGCGCCCCGTTGCCGAGCCACGTTACCGCGCCCGCTTCTGGTTTGACCCCAACACCATCGCCATGACCTCCGGTGACCTGCACACCCTCTTCGCCGCCCGCTCTGGCGGCGGCCTCGAAGTCCTGCGGGTTCAGTTCCGGCGCTCCAGTTCCCTCTACCAGGTGCAGGCGCAGTTGCGCACCGATGCCGGGACCTACACCAGCACGTCGTGGTACACGCTCGGCGATGCGCCACACGCCATCGAGATCGACTGGAAGGCGGCGACGGCGGCCGGCGCCAACAACGGCTACCTCAGCCTCTGGCTCGATGGCGTCCTCAAGCAGACGGCAACGGCCATCGATAACGACACCCTGCGGGTGGAGGAAGCCCGCTTGGGGCCGCTGGCGGGCATCGACACAGGCACGCGCGGTGTGACTTACTTCGACGCCTTCGAATCGCGGCGCACCACCTACATCGGCCCATGATCAAGTTTCACAACGCCGGGCAGCACGCCCTCCTGGGCGGGTTGGGGGTGCTGCTTGGCGCCTGGTTGCTGGTTGGGAGCGGCGGGACATCGTCCCTCGCCCCACCGTTCGCCCCGGCCCACAGCCTCTCGCCCTCCGACGCCTGCCCCAGCTGGGTGCAGGTCAACGACGGCGCCTTCGGCCTGGGGACGGGAGGGGATAGCGATTATTCAAGCGAGGAGGGCTTCGAGGTCGCTGTCTTCCAGGAGCGGCTGTACCTGGGCATGGAGGCGGACAATCAATACGGGGCGCGGCTGTGGCGCACAAAGGCTGGGGTGAGCGTGGCGAATAGCCAGGCCGATTGGGAAGAAGTCATCGCCGACGGCGCCGGCTGTCCGTTCGGCAACTGCAACCGCCAGGATGGGCTGCTCCAGAACGACCACATCGACAGCCTGGCCGAGTTTGGCGGCTATCTCTTTGCCAGCACGGCCAACGGCGGCAGCACCACGCAGGGGACGCAGGTCTGGCGCAGCCCTTCGGGCGGGGCCGGCAGTTGGGTGCAGGTCAATTCGGATGGCTTTGGCGACGCCGACAACACCAACTTCAAGGACATGCAGGTCTTCGATGGCTGGCTCTGCGGCGGGACGCAGAACTGGGACTGGGCCAACCGCGATGACCCGGGCTGGGATCCGGGCAGCCAGGTCTGGTGCACGCAGGACGGTGAGGACTGGGTGCAGAAAAATGCCAACGGCTTCGGCGAAGGGGCCAACATCGAGGTCTGGTCGGGCTTCGTCTTCGCGAACAAACTCTATTTTGGCGTTCAGAACTACGGCGCCAACCGCGACGCCGCCAGTGACGATGCCGGCAAGCTCTATCGCACCTCTAGCCTGGCCGGTGCGCCGGTCTGGAGCGAGGTCTATGCGGGAGCGGCGGGGAGCCGGCGGGTGGACATCCTGGGCGAGTTGGGCGGCTTCCTCTACATCTCGGAACGCAGCGCCGGCGGCATCCGCGTCCTGCGCAGCGATTCGGGCGAGCCGGGAAGCTGGGTGCAGGTCAATGCGGCGGGCATGGATGGCGATGCCAACAATCTCGGGGCGGTGGTGGATGGCGCGACCGTTTTCGAGGACGGGCTGTACGTGGGCGTGACCAATGTGGAGACCGGGTTCGAGCTTTGGCAGACGAGCGGTCTCGTGCAGCCGGGCGGGCTGGTGGATTGGCAGCAGGTGGGCGCAAGCGGTTTGGGCGACGCCAACAATCTGTACACCGAGTTGATCCCCTTTGCTGGCTATCTCTATGCCTGGACGTCCAACTATGTCGGCGGCCAGCAGGTAGTGCGCAGCGACTGCCCACCGCCGACGCCGACTGGCACGCCCACGCCTGAAAGTCCCACGGACACGCCCACGCCTGAAAGTCCCACGGACACGCCGACGCCAGAAAATGCCACGGACACGCCGACGCCAGAAAATGCCACAGACACGCCGACACCTGAGAGCCCCACAGACACGCCCACGCCTGAGAGTCCCACAGACACGCCCACGCCTGAGAGTCCCACGGACACGCCCACGCCCGAAAACGCCACGGACACGCCGACGCCCGAAAGCGCTACAGACACGCCGACGCCCGAAAGCGCCACGGATACGCCTACGCTTACGCCATCGCCGACCGCGACGCCCACTCCTACTCCGACGTCGACTCGAATATCGGGTGTGAAGGAGGCAGGTCACGGCTGGCATCTGCTGATCGACGACTATTACATCGACAACAATCGCAGCCAGGGCATCACGCGTGTTTTTTCGACGCCAGATCGCCATGGCAACAACCCCATCATCACATCAGCGGATTTCGGCGTCAACCAGCCCTATGTCACTGTCTTGCCGCTCGATGGCGGCGGCTACCGCCTATGGTTCGTGGCCCAACAACCTGACTACTCGGCAACTTTCCTGGGGCCAGCGATCGAGGTCGCGGAGTCGGCAGATGGCGTGACCTTCGCAGCCGAGACACAGCAGATTATCGACCTGCCCGCCACCTATGTGAACACCATCCTCGACAATGGCATCCCTGGCGATCCTGAACGTTTTCGGGCAGCTTTTGCCCATATCATGACCGACCACAACGACGAGCTCGATTGGATGAAGACACAGATTGCCTACTCGGCAGATGGCCTGGCGTGGACAAACTACGACGTCGACACCCTCTTTCCAGGACACGGACGCAGTGCGGATGAAAACTGGGGCGATATCATCGATACGGCCTATGACCCCCTGACGGGGCTTTATTCTCTGTTTTTCCGCTACTATGGTCCTTATTCTTGGGTGGACGCCGGCTTGAAGTTCCACATTCAAACGACCATCCGCCGGACGGGACGCGTTCTCTCTACAGATTTCCGCCAGTGGATCGACGCGAACGCGCCTGACATTATTTTCTCGCCTGATAGCCAGGACCCGGGGATCACGGAATTCTACGGTGGGCCTGCCGGCGCCCAACGGCGCGGCGACCTCTTGGTTGGATTCCAACGGATTCTGCGCGATGACGTCACTGTAGCAGGCGCGCCCGAAGGCGCCTATGGCGCCGGTTACACCGTGCTGGCCTGGTCGCGCGACGGGCTGAATTGGACGCGCGAGCGCCAACCGTTTTTCAGCCCCAGTCCCACCGCTGGCGATTGGGACCATGCCATGTCCTGGGTTGGCAGCCAGATCGACATGGGCGACCAGACCTATCTTTACTATGGCGGCTACAAATGGGGACACAAATACAGCCCTGAAACCGATCGCCAGATTGGTCTGGCGACCCTGCCCAAGAATCGCTATGTTTTGCGCCAGGCAGTGGGAGCAGGAGTGCTGACCACGCCGCTCATGTATCTCGGCGGTGAGTTGCTCCGGCTCAACCTGGTGGTCGAGGAAGGAGGCAGTCTGGCGATTACGCTCCTCGACGCCGACGATCAGGAGGTAGGCGCTTGCGGCCAGGCGACGTCCGGACTCGATAGCATCAGCTATACCCTCACCTGCTCGCCGCCGCTGAGCGAGATCGCTCAGCCTGTGAGGATGCGTTTTTTGATGGACAAGGCTGCGTTGGCGGGCTTCGAAGTCGTTGACCCATCCTTCACCCCCTCGCCAACCCCAACCCGCGGCCCGACCCTCACCCCGACATCGACGCCTACTCTCACACAAACTCCTACCCCGACTCTCACCCCCACCCCATGCCCGGTCGCCTTGCGAGCGCCGCAGCTATTGCTGCCGGCCGATGGCGTCACCGTGAACGTACGCAACGTCCTCCTGGACTGGAGCGACGTAACTTGCGCGGCCGTCTACCGGGTGGTGGTGCGAAAGGGAAGCACCACGGGTACGCCAGTGGTGCTATTGACCGATACACCGGTGTCGCAATTCATAACCCCCGAACTGGCCAAAGGAGAAACCTACTACTGGCACGCTCGGGCCTGCAATCCATCGGGTTGCCAGATATCAGTCTGGCGTTCGTTCACAGTGGCGGCCGATGCTTTGACGGCCACCCCCACCCGCATTCTGACCGCCACACGGACTGCAACTGCGACGCCAACAGCCACCCCGACGCCGGCAGGCGAGGCTACGGCCACGCCCACTGCAACCCCGGCGATGACGCCGACAGCCACCCGCACCGCAACTTTGGCAGCGACGCCGACAGCCACCCGCACTGCAACGTGGGCGGCGACGCCGACTTCCCCGGCCAGTGACCTCATCTTCGCCGATGGCTTCGAAGCTGGCAATCTCTCGGCCTGGTTCAGTTCGGTAAGCGATAGCGGCGACCTGGGCGCCACGGCCAGCGCCGCCCTGAAAGACAGCCGGGGCATGCAGGCCGTGATCGACGACAACGCCAGCCTGTATGTGCGCGACCTCCGTCCCGCTGCCGAACCGCGCTACCGCGCCCGCTTCTGGTTCGACCCCAACGGCATCGCCATGACCTCCGGCGACCTGCACACCCTCTTCGCCGCCCGCTCTGGCGGCGGCCTCGAAGTCCTGCGCCTTCAATTCCGGCGTTCGAGTTCGCTGTACCAGCTGCGGGCGCAGTTGCGCACGGATGCCGGGACCTATACCAGCACATCGTGGTATACGCTCAGCGATGCGCCACACGCCATCGAGATCAACTGGCAGGCGGCGACGGCGGCCGGCGCCAACAATGGCGTTATCAGCCTTTGGCTCGATGGCATCCTCAAGCAGACGGCAACGGCCATCGACAACGACAGCCTGCGTGTGGAAGAAACTCGCCTGGGGCCGCTGGCGGGCATCGACGCAGGCACGCGCGGGGTCGTCTACTTCGACGCCTTCGAGTCCCGCCGCGCCACCTATATCGGACCGTAATAACAGTCAACAATCAACAGTCAACAATCAACAGTCAACAATCAACGGCCAACAGCCACTTGTCTACTTCTTCCCTTGTCTACTTGTCTACTTCCCTACCTGACACAACAACCCCTTCAAATAAGCGCCTTCGGGGAAACTGAGCAGCACGGGATGGTCGGGGCTTTGTGAAAAATGGGTGACGATGCGGGCCTCGCGCCCGGCATCCAACGCCGCCCCAAACACGATCTTCTGGAACAGGTCACGGCCGACCGCCCCCGAACAGGAGAAGGTGGCCAGCAAGCCGCCCGGCCGCAGCAGCCGGAAGGCCAGCCAATTGATGTCCTTGTAGCCGCGCGCCGCTCGCTCCACCTGCGCCGGGCTGGTGGCAAACTTGGGCGGGTCGAGGATGATGAGGTCGAACTGCCGGCCCTCGTCGCGCCAGCGGCGCAACTGCTGGAAGGCATCCGCCTCGATGTGTGTCCATTGGTCGGGCGAGAAACCGTTCAGGGCCAGATTCTGGGCGGCCAGGGCCAGGGCTTCGGCGCTGCTATCCAGGTTGGTGACATGCCTGGCCCCGGCGGCCAGGGCGGCGACGGCAAAGGCCCCCGTATAGCTGAAGGCATTCAGCACTTCCGCCCCCGCGCAATAGGGCGCCAGCACCTGCCGGTTGGCCGCCTGGTCGAGAAAGAAACCGGTCTTCTGGCCGCCGACCAGATCGACGAAGAAGCGCAGGCCGTTCTCGGTGATGACCACCGGCTCGTCGGGCCGCGTGCCCCAGACCGTGCCGCCTGCACGCGGCAGACCCTCCTTCTGTCGCACAGGGTCGTCGCGTTCGACGATGCTGGCCGGGTGCAGTAACTCGACCAGGTGGGCGATGGTCTGCGCCTTGCGCGCTTCGGCCCCGGCGGTCAGGCTCTGCAACACCAGGTGCGGGCCATAGTGGTCGACGATCAGCCCCGGCAGCCCGTCGCTCTCGGCAAAGACCAGGCGGACGGCCTCGCGGTCGGGCAGTAGCTGGCGGCGCCGCTCGATGCTGGCTGCCAGCCGCTGGCGCCAGAAGGCGGCGTCGACCACCTGCTCCTGCTCCCAGGCGAAGGCGCGGGCGCGGATCTGCGAGATGGGGTTGAACTCGGCCCAGGCCAGCCAGCCGCCATCGGCCGCCATCACCTCCACCACCTGGCCTGGCCCCGGCCGGCCCTCGGCGCGGGCGATGGCGCCGCTGAACAGCCAGGGATGGCGCTGGCGCAGGGGTTTTTCCTTGCCGGGGTGCAGGATCAGGCGCGGCCTCATTGTTCCCATCCCCATTCGTTGATCGTCACCAGGCGCGCCTCTTCGCCCTCTCCGATCCTGATCTGCCGCCTGTCCTCGTCGAAGCGGAACGGCTGCCAGAGACCGTCGATCTTGACCACTCCCTCCACGCAACCATCGCTGCGCTGGCGGATACGCAAGATGTAGGGCGTCGGATGTTTGTCACGCGCCCAGAGGATCAGAGGCTTCATAGCGCCCGATTATAGCAGACGCCGGCTCGACAACTCCTGATCGCAAGGTGGTCTGCAGGGTCGAGCACGCCCACATGCGGGCCTTTTGCGCGCAAGCCGCACTTCGCCAGCAATGATCAGGCAAGGACTACTCGGCCCTCGCCTCCGGCTATCGTCACTTGCAGCCCGACTAAGATTACAGAAAGTTCACATTGCTTGATTCTCGCGCGGGAGTTTGTTACAATTCCCCCATAGTGTAGGCCCCATTTGGGGCGTGCAGGCGTGTCCCCCCTCGCCGGTCTGGGTTTCTTGGTCGAGTTCTGTGCCGTCATCTGCGTGCGAACGTTCGGTGATGAAGCCAATAGCTTGTGATGGTGCTTTTCTACCTTCGGTTCGTCTTGGCTGCCTGGTTGCGGCCAGCAGCTACATCGTTCATCCATCCACACCACAGTCACACCTGTCTAGGAGGTCCTGATGTCTCGCTTGCGCCGATCTCTACCGCTTGCGGCCGGCATGGCCGGCCTGGTGCTGGCGCTCCTGCTCTTGTTCAGCGCCAGCGCCCTCTCAGAGCCGGCGCCGCCGTCCGGGGTGGCGCCTCAGCCCACCATCGTTCCCGGCGGCTTGCTCTGGCTGCCGTGGTCGGGGAACACCATCGTGATCAAGAAGCCCAAGGCCGACCTGGGCGACGCCCCTGATTCGACCAATAGCTTCGCTCCCGCGCCGATGACGGCCTATCCCAAAGGCGGGCCACCGGGCGTGCTGGCCAAGTACCCCACCGTCTTCACGGCCGGCTCACCGCCCTATGGCCCCAAGCATATCAATAGCACCTACCGTTACTACCTGGGGCCGAGCATCAGCGCCGAGATCGACGCCGACGTGGGGTGGGATGCCGATGTCGTCAACAACATCGCCCCGCTTGCCGATTTGCCTGATCAGGACAAGAGCGATGATGGCACCAACCCCAGCCCGCCCTTGCCGCATTGCGCCCCCACCACCATCACCTTCACCGTGACGGTGGATCCGGGCACGCCGCCCACCGAAGCCTTCGCCAACCTTTGGTTCGACTGGAATCGCAATGGACAGTGGGGCGACATCATGGACTGCCCCGGCGCCCTGACCAAAGAATGGGCGGTGCAAAACTTCAACGTGGTCTTGCCGGCGCCCGGCGTCTATGTCTTCACCACGCCCGCTTTCCTGCCCTTCCATCCCTCCAACGCCGTCTGTCTATGGTGGCGCCTCACCCTCAGTGATTCGCCCGCCGGGGCCAGCAGCAACGATGGCAGCGGCCCGGCCAATGGCTATCGTTGGGGCGAGACGGAGGACTACTACACCTGCGCCCAACCGCAGGCGCCTCAACCCGATCTGGGCGACGCTCCCGACAGCACCAACAGCTTCAACAACACGGTGATGACGGCCTATCCGGCCGGCGGCCCGTTGGGCACGCCCGCCCGCTACCCCACCGTCTACAACCTCGGCTCGCCACCCTACGGCCCCCTGCACGCCAACAGCGCCGGTCTGCAATACTACCTGGGGCCGGGCATCACCCGCGAGCGCGAGGCCGACACCGGCCCCGACGCCGACCCCAGCAACAACATCCTGCCGCTATTCAACGCCCCCAACCGTGATCTGAAAGACGATGGCATTCTCAACCTGCCCAAACTCGACCACTGTCAGCCCGTCGCGGTTACGTACCAGGTGACGGTGCCGGCCGGCGCTCCTGCCAACCAGCCGGCCTATGTCAATCTCTGGTTCGACTGGGATCGCAGCGGGGATTGGGGTGGCGTCCACAGTTGTGGGGCGGTGGCCGGAGCCAGCGAATGGGCGGTGCAGAACCAGCTCCTCTCCCTGCCGGGGCCGGGCGTCTACAGCTTCACAACCCCCGTCTTCCTGCCCTACAACCTGGAATTCGACCGTTGTTTGTGGTGGCGCATCAGCCTTTCCGATACGCAAGCCACCAATGACGACGGACGCGGCCCGGCCGGCGGCTATAAGTTGGGCGAGACCGAGGACTACTACGACTGCCCGACCACTGAACCAACCCCCACGCCCACCCCAACCAAACAGGCACCTCCCACCAACACTCCCACCGCCACCCTGCGCCCCACCGAGACCCCCACCGCCACGCCGATTATCATCGAAGGCGAGCCCGACCTGGGCGACGCCCCTGATAGCACCAACAGCTTTGTCGGCGTCGCCATGACGGCCTATCCGCTGGGCGGCCCGGCGGGCGTGGGCGCCAAGTTCCCCACCGTCTACAACATCGGCTCGCCGCCGTATGGCCCGCTTCACCGCAACCTCCCCACCTTGCGCTACTTCTTCGGCCCTGCCATCACCCGCGAGATGGAGGCCGACATCGGCCCCGACGCCGACCCCTCCAACAACATTCTCCCGCCGACCGACCTCCCCAATCGCGACCTGGCCGACGACGGCAGCAACCCCAACCCCTTCCTGCCGCACTGCCAGTTCGTCCAGATCCCCTTCCAGGTGACGGTGCCGGCCGGCGCGCCCGCAAACCAGCAGGCCTTCGTCAACTTCTGGTACGACTACAACCGCAGCGGCGATTGGGGCCAGCAGTTCGACTGCCCCGGCCTGCCGGTGGCGGCGGATGAGTGGTCGGTCAAGAACTTCATCGTCAACCTGCCCGGCCCCGGCGTCTGGAACTTCAACACCCCAGCCTTCCTGCCCTGGAACCCGTCCTCCGGCAACATCCCCTGCCTGTGGTGGCGGATGAGCCTGAGCGACATCCCTGCCACCGCCGCCGATGGCAGCGGCCCGGCCAGCGGTTATCACTACGGCGAAACCGAGGATTACTACTCGTGCGAGCAGACCCATCCCACCGACACACCCACCCCGACGCCGACGCGGACGCCGACCCCCACGCCCACCCGCACGCCGACGCCGACCCCCACACCTACCCGCACGCCGACGCCGACGCCCACCCGCACACCCACGGCCACCCGCACGCCGACGCCGACGCCGACCAGGAAGCCATCGATCATCGTGATCAAGCTCTCGTACAGCGACACCGGTTGGGACACGCTGCCGAACTGGCCGATGAAGCTGTACCAGGGCGCCGAATGCCAGGGCAGCCCCATCGCCCAGATGACGACCGGTCCCGACGGCCTGCTCGATTTCACCGATCTCTCGCCCGGTCCCTACTCGGTGATGGAAGAGCAGATGGCCGACTACGACCCGATCACGCCCGTTTGCCAGTCGGTGGTGCTGAGCGATGACGGCGTCGTTGGCTCCGGTCTGTCGGCGCAGGACTACCCGCCCGCTGGCATGGACATGTTCCCCTCCGGCGCTGGCATGTTCGTCCAGATTGGCGCCCAACAGCCGGTTTTCGTCACCCTCAACGGGCCGACGGATGTGATGCGAGGCGCCCCGCACGACGCTGATGGCGATGGGCGGATGGAGATCGAGACCGAGATCGTGGAGATGAACCTGACGGGAGCGTCGCCGTTCGGCCCACTGCAACTGCGCGAGAGCCCCACACGACAGTCGCTGGGCCGCATCATGCAGCAGACCGCCGGCCAGGACTACCCCGCCGACAGCTTCTTCGATGTCTTCGTCGAGCTGAACACGGCGCTTGGCCCCCTGCACAACGAGCAGCCGGTGCGGATGCGGGCGGTCATCGACGCCATCCCGCCGATCCTCAAGGTCTACACACCCCCGCAGCCGGTCGCCATCCCGCTGCTCAACGCCAACGGCCAGGTGGTCGGCCAGATACTCCACAGCGTGCACGTGCCGTTGCCGCCGAAGGAGATCATCATCATCTTCGTCAACCATCCCCGGCCGACGCCCACGCCCACCCGCACGCCGACGCCAACGCCGACCCGGAAGCCATCGATCATCGTGATCAAGCTCTCGTACAGCGACACCGGTTGGGACACGCTGCCGAACTGGCCGATGAAGCTGTACCAGGGCGCCGAATGCCAGGGCAGCCCCATCGCCCAGATGACGACCGGTCCCGACGGCCTGCTCGATTTCACCGATCTCTCGCCCGGTCCCTACTCGGTGATGGAAGAGCAGATGGCCGACTACGACCCGATCACGCCCGTTTGCCAGTCGGTGGTGCTGAGCGATGACGGCGTCGTTGGCTCCGGTCTGTCGGCGCAGGACTACCCGCCCGCTGGCATGGACATGTTCCCCTCCGGCGCTGGCATGTTCGTCCAGATTGGCGCCCAACAGCCGGTTTTCGTCACCCTCAACGGGCCGACGGATGTGATGCGAGGCGCCCCGCACGACGCTGATGGCGATGGGCGGATGGAGATCGAGACCGAGATCGTGGAGATGAACCTGACGGGAGCGTCGCCGTTCGGCCCACTGCAACTGCGCGAGAGCCCCACACGACAGTCGCTGGGCCGCATCATGCAGCAGACCGCCGGCCAGGACTACCCCGCCGACAGCTTCTTCGATGTCTTCGTCGAGCTGAACACGGCGCTTGGCCCCCTGCACAACGAGCAGCCGGTGCGGATGCGGGCGGTCATCGACGCCATCCCGCCGATCCTCAAGGTCTACACACCCCCGCAGCCGGTCGCCATCCCGCTGCTCAACGCCAACGGCCAGGTGGTCGGCCAGATACTCCACAGCGTGCACGTGCCGTTGCCGCCGAAGGAGATCATCATCATCTTCGTCAACCATCCCCGACCGACGCCCACGCCCTCACCTACCCCCTCGCCCACGCCGCGCGTCCCGCCTGTGCTCACCGGCGTCTCCTCCACCTTCTTCACCGACCCGGCCACGGGCCTCACTACGATCACTATCCATGTCGGCATCGATGAGTTGGATGGCATCGTGCACGACTTCGAGATCTACTTCGACAAGCAGAATCCACCCTGGCAACAGGCGCAACTGCCGAATCCGCCACCCGGCTGGACGGTCGAGTACATCACCGAAAATGGCGTCGTCGTAGGCGTGCGTTGGGTTACGGTCGAATTCCCGTTGCGGAAGTGCCAACCTCAGAGCTTTGGCGTAGTCATCCTCCCGCCAACCTGGGCTGGCAACTTCATCATCATCTATCTGACCGACAAGGATCACAACGTCATCGGCCAGATAGCCAGCCAGCGGGCGCAGCCGCCTTCGCGCGGGATCAGCGCCAAGACCTGGATCAACCGCGTCTATGCCCCGCAGGTGAGGGCCTGTCTCGGTTAGCGAGGACACCTTCCCCCTTCTCGTCCGGCCTCGCAGGGATCACACCCTGCGAGGCCCTTTTTTTGCCGGCGTAACGTTCTGATAATCTTTGTTTAAGGCTGGTTTCAGGCGCGGTGAGTAAGCTATGGGCGATGTACAGGCTCAAGTGCATTGTCTTGTCCCTCACACCAGGTGTCAGCTCTCCCAGACCTGACATCTGTTCCCTCTCCTTGCAGGCAGCGTCCCATGCCAACCACACCCGCATCCTCCGAGATCACCCCCAAAGACTTGTTCTACTCCCGCCGCCAATTCCTGAAGACGGCCGGGTTGGCCGCCGGCGCCTTCGCCCTGGCTGCTTGCGCCCCCGGCGCGGCGCCGACCCCCGCGCCCGCTGCGCCTCGCCCCACCGCCGCTGGCGTCACCCCGGCCGCAGCCAGGGCAGACGAGTTGGGCGACCCGGCCAACGAATTCGAGGCCATCACCAACTACAACAATTTCTACGAGTTCTCCACCGATAAGCAGGAAGTGGCGCCGCGGGCGAAGAACTTCGTCACCTCGCCCTGGCAGGTGGAGGTGGGGGGGCTGGTGAACAAGCCGGGCGTGTTCGACATCGACGCCCTGCGCAAGTTCGACCACGAGGAGCGGGTCTATCGCCTGCGCTGCGTCGAAGCCTGGTCGATGGTCATCCCCTGGTGGGGTTTTCCGCTGCGGAAGCTGCTGGAGCAGGTGGAGCCGACCGCGAAGGCGAAGTACGTCCGCTTCGAGACGCTCTACGACCCCAAGCAGATGCCCGGCCAGCACAGCGCCTGGTATCAATGGCCGTATGTCGAGGGGTTGCGCCTGGATGAGGCCATGCACGACCTGACGTTGCTGGCCACAGGGCTGTATGGCGAGGATCTGCTGCCGCAGAGTGGCGCCCCTGTCCGCCTGGTGGCGCCGTGGAAATACGGCTTCAAGAGCATCAAGTCTATCGTCAAGATCGATCTGGTCGAGGAACAGCCGGTCTCGCTGTGGATGGCGGCGGCCCCGAACGAATATGGTTTCTACGCCAATGTCAACCCGGCGGTCGATCACCCGCGCTGGTCGCAGCGCAGCGAGCGCCGCATCGGTGAGTTGGGCCGCCGCGAGACCCTGCCGTTCAATGGCTACGCCGAGCAGGTCGCTCATCTCTACGCCAACATCGATCTTCGCGCCAATTTCTGAGATAATGACACAAATGGGAGGAATACAAGTTAGGAATACTACCATCTTTGAGGGAAAAGCGAAAACACAAAGGCGCAAAGCCCACAAAGATGACACGAAGGTTACGAAATAGGGAATACTGTCCAGAACACACGATCCGCAATAATCAATAACCAATCTCCAATAACCAATCTCCAATAACCAATCTCCACCTCCCCCCATGCCCCGCCTCCACCTCACCCGCTTCCAGATCCTCATCCATCTCGCCGCCCTGGCCCCGCTGGCCGTGCTGGCCTGGGACATGGGGCGCGGGAACCTGTCCGTCAACCCCATCCAGGACATCACTTTCAGGACGGGCAAGGCAGCCATCGTCCTGCTGATCGCCTCCCTGGCCTGCACGCCCGCCAATACCGTCTTCGGCTTCCGCCAGGCGATCAAGGTGCGGCGACCGTTGGGCGTCTATGCCTTCGTTTACGCCCTCATCCACTTTTTCATCTATATCGGCCTTGATTACGGCTTCGATTTCGGGCTGATCTGGTTGGAACTGACCGAGAAGCGCTATGTGCTGGTCGGTTTCGCCACTTTCCTCATTCTCCTGCCCCTGGCCATCACCTCGACCAAAGGCTGGCAGAAGCGGCTACGCAAGCGGTGGACGACGCTGCACAAGTGGGTCTACCTGGCGGGCGGGCTGGCGGTGTTTCATTACATTTGGGTGCAGAAGTCGGATATCCGCCAGCCGGTGTTGTGGGGGGTAGTGCTGGTGTTGCTGTTGATCGCGCGCATCCCGGCGGTGCGGGTGCGGGCGGCGGGGTGGCGCCGGCGCGTCAGCAGCCGGCTGCAGGAGATCAGGTCGATGCGTGCATCTCGTCGGGATGTCGCCGTCGAAGCCGAGGCGCGTTCATAAGTCGCCGCCGTTCGCACGTGGGCGTGCGAACTCCGCCGCGAACCCACGGAACACGCACCACGGAACACGGAACTTCCTAGCCCCCCACCTCCACCTCCCCCAACACCACCTGTTCATCAGCCTGCGCCAGACCCGAAGCAGCGCGAGCCAGAAGCCGCACGCCCGTCACCGGGTCGTAGAAACCGATCTTGAGAGGGTAGCGGCCGGGGGGCAGGTCGGGCGGCAGGGCGATGGTGTAGGCGTCGCTGATGATCTCGCCCGGCTGCCAGGTGGTGGTGGGGTGTTGGCCGTGAACCGGAAAATCATCGCCCTGGGCGGCGGGGCGCCCATCGGGGCCGACGACATGGCTGAAGACCTTGTAGGAGGTGGAGGTCTGGCCGAGCACTTGCCAATAGAGCGTCAGCGCCAGGGGCTGCCCGGCTTCGGGCCGGCCGAGATCGTAGCCCAGGAGCCGGACAAGGGCCGGTTCGCCAAAGGTGGCCTGCGCAGGATGCTGGGGCGAGATGGCGGCTGTGGTCAGAGGTTCGATCGCGCGCCCCAGCAGCTGCACCCACCCCACCGTCTCGGTTCCGGCGCCCAGGCTGAGCCGCCACGGCTGCCAGCCTGGTTTGGCCGTGAGCGGCGGGATGAGGGTGAGGGGCAGGCGCACAAGGTCGGGGCCGGGGCCGAGGTCGAGCTCGGTTTGGGCCAGGGGCGGGTTGCCGAGGGTGAGGGTGAGGCGGCCGGGGCCGGGGTGGGCGATGGTGGCGGCCAGGTGGGCGGGTTCACCGATCCGCAGGCGGCGCAAGGGCTGCTCCCAGCCCACGAGAGTTCCGCCCGGCCCCGCCAACGGGTGAGGGGGTGAGGGTGGGTCGAATGCGGCGACCACGCTGGCCAGGGCCAGGGCGCGGGCGGGGGTGCGGGCAAAGGCGACGACGCGTTTGTCGCCCAATCGCCATTCCTGCTGCCCGGCGGCCTGCTCGCTCAGCCAGGTTTCGTACAGCCGGTCTTTGTCGGCGCGCAGGGCGTCTTCGTTGACCACCAGCCAGAGGGCGTCGCCCTGTTGCCAGAGGGGGCGCAGCCGGGCTTCGACTTCGGCGGGGGTGGCTTGCTGGCCGTTGGGCGTGCCGCTGAAGGGCCGGGGGTAGTGGGTGGCAAAGACGGGCCAGGGTTGGTCGGTGTGGAGGAGGACGCTATCGCCCGGCTGGACGTGGGCGAGCAGTGTTTGGGCGAGCGAGCGGTAGTCGTCGGCCAGATAGCGGTCGCGGTAGTAGGCGGTCAGGCTCCAGATTTGGGCGGCAACCAGGGCGCAGAAGAGGGCCGGGGCCAGCCAGGGCGCCCGGCGCCCGAATCTCCGGCGGAACCCGGCCAGCGCCCAGGCCGCCAGCAGGTAGAAGCCGGGGGCGTAGGGCAGGAGGTAGCGGGCTTCGGGTTTGGGGGCGTAGCCAAAGCCGCGCGGCAGCGTCGTCAGCAGCCAGACGACGAGCGGGGGAAGGAGGACGGTGAGGAGGAGGAGGGGGAGGGAGGGAGGGACGGGGGGACGCAGGGACGGGGGGAGGGAGGGAGGGGGAGAGGGAGGGAGGGGGGGAGGGGGGGAGGGGGGGAGGGGGGGGGTGGGGAGGAGGAGGGGCAGGAGGCCGAGGAGGAGCAGGG